>CAYOUO010000069.1:0-7995 GCA_964407155.1 uncultured Hyphomicrobiales bacterium
GAGGAGCTCATCCACCAGCCGCATGAGATCGAGGTTGAGGGTGATGAAGAGGTGGCCGCCGAAATCGAAGCGAGACGTGCCCGCGCGGCCCTCGAATGCGACGGTGCCGCCGAGGCCGCCCGCGGCGGCGCGCTTGTCGACGATGGTGACCGCGACGCCGGCGCGCACCAGCGTGTCGGCGGCGGTCAGCCCGGCAGGCCCCGCACCGAGGACGACGACGTGGCCGAGCGTGCCAGGCGCCTCACGCTTTGGCGGCATTGCCGCGCCTCCACAGGAGGACGGCAACCACGAGATAGACGGCCCACAGGGCAAACTGCGGCGGCGTCGGCGTGGCGTTATAGCCGAACAGCCCGCGCAGGAAGACGCCGACGCCCGAGGTATCCGGCAGGATGGACGACACGTCGAACAGCGGCGCCGCCGGCCCGAGACGGAACCCCGCGCCCTGCAGGGTGGCGATCGCCGAGCCGAGCAGGCCGGCCGCGATGACGATGAGCAGCAGGCTGGTGTAGCGGAAGAAGATATGGAGCGGCACACGCCGCGCGCCGGTGATCAGCAGCGCGATCAGGGCGATGGCGAGCGCCATGCCGAGAACGCCGCCGGCGAGCGACAGCGGCTGCCCGTTATACGACAGCGCGGAGAGGAACAGCACCGTTTCCAGCCCCTCACGCCACACCGAGAAGAACGCCAGCATGGCGACGCCGACGACGTTGCCGGCCGTCATGTAGTGCTGCAGCTGCTGCTTGGCGTGCTCGGTATGCGCGCGCGCCTGTTTGCCCATCCAGATCGCCATGTACGTCAGGATGCACGTCGCCACGAGCATGATCGCCGCCGTCGTCACGGCGCGGTAGAGCTCGTTGCTGAACTGATCGACCAGCACCTGCAGCACGAAGGCCGCAACCAGCGAGGCGAGAAGGCCGAAGCCGACGCCGACATAGATCCAGACGACGTAGCGCCGTCCGTTCATGCGGTAGAGATACGCGATCAGGATGCCGACCAGCAGGAAGGCCTCGAGGCTCTCGCGGAACAGGATGAGAAAAGACAGCAGCATCAATGGTTTCCGAGTGTGGCGGTAACGTCGGCGATGGCGACGGGCTTTGGTGGGGGCATGGCCGGGAACCGTACACGCACGAGGTCCGTAATCCATTGCGGGAAAGTACGGAACATGAGCCTGACGGAAACCCGGACGGGATACGCCGTGGTCGGTGGCAAGGCAAAGGCTTCGTCGCGATGGCCATCGGCGGGAATGCGTGTGTCCGACGCGAACTTGCCGAGCTGCCAGAACTGGAGGCCGGCGAGATGACCATCCTTGTCGGCGAGCACCTTGCGGAAGATGCGCGCGCTGCCGGGAACGTCGCCGGCGGCATTGGGAACGCCCGAGGAAAAAATCTCGGCACCGGTCGCGTCGGTCGCAGTGATCTCGAGCCAGAGCTCGCGGAAATCGGATACGCCGGTGGGCAGCGCGTGACCGGCTCCGACGTTGGCGACGCGCACGGTGAAGCGATCGCTGCCGTCGTCGCTGACGGTCAGCTTCGCGGCCGTCTTGAGGAGTGCGATGGACTGGGCAGCCATCGCCGGATCGCGCAGACCGACGAGATGATACTGCGCGCCGATGAAGGCGTGGCCGGAGACGTCCGGCTCGAGCGGCCCGCCATCGGTGTCCTGGCCCGGCACCGGCTTGCCAATCGAGGCGACGTCGGCGTGCATGTGGCAATCGAAACAGGTGCGGTTCTTCACCGGATCGTTCGGCGCGTTGAATGAGGACGCGGCCCACTCCTGCCAGGTATCGGTGATGTAGGCCCCGGTGCCCGGCGCGAACTCCTCGTGGCACGACGCGCAGAGTTTCGGGTCTTTCACCGCCGGGCCCATCAGCGAGGCGGCATGCACGTCGGGCTTCGCCCGGATGAGGCGGCCGGCGAACGTGCGCAGCGCCGCGATGTCGGACGTCTCGCCCGGATAGAGCGGACGGTCGGCGAGCGACACATTCAGGCTGGCGTTGCCGCCGGCGAGCCCGCCGGCATCCTCCAGCTTTTCGACGCGATGGCAGAACAGACAGCCGGGGCCTTCGCTGTCGATCGCGCGGGCGTAGCTCTTCAGATCGGCGAACAAGGCAGCGCCGTCGCGGTCGAACATGTGGGACGGGCTGGCGGTCGTCCTGGTCGCGCCGCTGAGGAGCGCTTCGGGCGCGTGGCAACCCATGCACCAGGCACGGAAGCCCTCGCCCTCGGTCTTCGCGGCGAGGTCCTCCAACACCACGTAGTAGGGATCCGACTGCGCCATCATGCGATGGGTGGAATTCGACCACTCCTTGAAGATGCGGCTGTGGCAACTCGCGCAAACAGCCGAGTTCATCAAGTCTCCGGCCGCAACGGCCGGTCCGCCGTCCTCGCCGCGCAGCCATGTCGCCAGCAGCGGAAGATTGCCCGCGGAGGTCACGTAGGCGTGGAGGTCATTCATCATGGCGACAACCGCCGGCGACGGATGCGCGGGATCGGTCTCCGGCGTGGCGAAGCGGGTATCGGCGCCCATGCCGCCCTGAGTGTCGCGGATCATGCGGATGTAGTCGCCGACGAAATCGCCAGCGACGAGATTGGCAATGGTGCCGTGGCCGGTGAACGACGAGTGGAATTTGTCGACGGGCGTGGCGGCGAACAATGCGCGGTTGGAGAAATTGAAGCCGTCGACATGGCAGCTCTGGCAGCTCATCCAGTTGTTGCCGGCGAGCGGTGCATCGGGAAACTCGGCCGTATTGCCGAGATTGAAAATGCGCTCGCCGCGCCGGACCTGCGGCGGGAGCGGATCGTGCGCGACCAGTTTCGCGAAGCTTGGCGAGGCGACCTTCACGCGTGCGAAGCTGCCGGAGCCGCCGGTGGAGAGCTTCGAAAGGTCGAGGCCCATCGCGTTCTGCACGTATATGTCATCGCCGGCGACGACGAGCCCGCGCGGATTCTCACCCGGCAGATGGCGGAAGATTTCCACCGCATGCGCGCCGTCGGTGGTCGCTGCCTTCGGACTCTTCGAATCGATGGGGAGCGCACGGGCGAGATCGAAGACCACGAGGTCTTCGCTGCCCGCCATCGTGACATACGCCTTGGCGCCGTCGTCGGAGAAGGCGACGTCGGCCGGATTGGAGACGATCCGCGTCTGGTTGCCGTTCTCGATGATGTTGATCTGCTTGAACAGTTGCATGCGGCGCGGCACCGCCTCGTGCTCATCGCCGGGCTTGAGCGCGATGACCGAGATCGCCGGAAAGATCGTCGACTGGAACTGGAACGGGTGGTCGAAATTCCAAAGCTCGTGCGGCAGCCACGCCTGCTTGCCGTCGGGGCTGACGGCGATGCGGTCGAGCACACGCGGCAGTCCCTGCGACACCGTCTCGTCCGGATTTTGCGATGAGGCGAGCGTGATGAGCTTCGCCAGCTTCGGCGGCGACGTCGTCGTGTCGTAGATCGAGACCGCGCCGATGAAGGCGTGGCTCACCAGCAGCCGGCCGTCGGACGATAGCGCGAGACCGCGCGGGGATTCGGCGACGGTGAGATCGAGCTTCACGGTGCCGTCCGGAGCAATCGCATAGAGGCGGTTGGCCTCGGTCGCGGCGACCCAGAAGACGCGGTTGCGGGCGTCGTAGACGATGCCGGCGGGACGGCCGGCGATGGCGATGGAGGTCTTCAGCTTCAGGTCCTGGCTGGCAAGCAGCAGAACCCGGTTGCCGGTGTAGTCGGTCGCGCCGATCAGATCGTCGGCGCCATCGACGGTGAGCGACGTGATGTCGCCGCCGACCGGCGCTTCCGCCATGCGCGCGCCGGTGGCGCGGTCGATGCGGGAGATCGAGCCGCCATCGAAGTTCGCGCTGAGCAGCGTGGCGCCGCCCGCTTCCAGCAGCAGCGAGCGGCTTTCGACCGCGGCCGGCGGATTGGCGGTGGCGCCCACCGCCGGGGTCGACGGAGCAGCCAGCGCACCGACGAGCGCAGCCGCGACCAGCGCGCGCTTCACGATGCCGGTTCGCCAGGCGTGCGCCGCCGTGAGCAAGATGAGCGGCAGCGCGACGACCAGATGCGTCCAGTGCGCAGCGGCACCGGCAAGCGTGCCGTTCCAGCCGATGAAGAGCAGCCACGCGCCGCTGACCAGCACGAGCACGAGCAGCGCCTCGATGATGCGGCCGGTCCATGCCAGGAAAGCCCGGTGCGAGATTGTCACCAGGTAGCGGTGGCTCGCCCAGAACGGAACGATGAGCGCCGGGACGAAGATCACCGAAGCGGCGATATGAATGACCAGCGCCCAGCGCTGGACTTCCCAGGAAAAGCCGAGCGGATCGAACAGCGGCACCGCTGACAGGAGCAGGACATAGAGCGCAAGCTCGGCCGGCGCGACGAGACGGCTTGCCAGCCGCCATTTGCGCATGCGCGCAAGGCTTCGTCGCCGGGCCTGATCGCTAGCGTTCGTCATTCTTCCGTCTTGGCCGGCCGCCCGTGAGGCGACCCGCGTCATTTATTCTCAGCGCCAGCCGGCGCCGGCAAGGATCAGGGCGTAACCTCCACTCGGGCGGCCATGACCGCGGCGGTGCCGAACTTGCCGCCGGCGAAGGTGACGCTCCTGATGCCATTCTCGTTGAAGTCGCCCGTGGCATCCCCATCCACGAGATGCTCGCCGGTATCGTCCAGCCACTCGGCGAGCTGCATGCCACGACCGACAACATGGAACCAGTCGGTATAACGTTTGGTAAGCGCGGCGCGATCAAGCACAGGATCGGTCTCCCCCTCCTTGTTGGACAGGTTCTCCAGGAGCTCGCGCAGGCCGGCACTGACCGCACCGTTGGTCCACGGCGTCACCTCGAACGGCTTGCCGGGATTGGGGCTGAAGATGCCCGCCTTGGCATCGACCATGTGGGCCTCGACCGCATCGTAGATCTTGCGGGCGGCGGTCCGGTAGCTGTCGTCGCCGGTGGCGACGAACGCAGCGGAGAGGCCGCGGATCGCCGCGAACTGCGTGCCGAGCGAATGGTCGGAAGAAGCGCCCGTGCCAATGGTAAAGCCGTCCGCGACGAGCCCATCCGCCCCGATCAGCTTGCCGACGATGAAATCGGCTTCAGTCTTGAGCAGCGCCAGCGCCTGTTTGCCCTCTTCGGTGTGCAGCGGCTCGCCGCTCGACGCCGAAGCGTAGCCGACGGGCAGCGCATCGACCGCGCGCGAAAGAATGTCGAGCGCAACGATGGTATATGCCGCGTCGAAGGTGGTGACGCTGTCGCCCTGCTTGCCGTCGGCCCAGGTATCGACGACCGTGCCGGCATCCTTGTTGAAATGCAGCGTCTGCAGATTCTGGAAAGCGAGGCTGGACAGCGTCTCCACCAGCGAGAACGGATCGTCCGCCTTCACGTACTTCGACGGGTCGCTGCCGCGATTGGCGTCCGGCGCGGCCGGGAAAGGATCGCCATCGAACACGGCGAGGAACGCCTTGTTCTCGTTCTTGTTGTCGCTGCGCTGGTCCATGAACCCATACGCCTCGGCGAGCGGCCACAGCAGCATCCACGTGTTACGCAGCGACGAGCCGCCATCGGCCACCGTCGCCGACCCCAGCGCGTTGACGCCGTTCTTCTGGTCGAGCGTGATCGAAACACGATTAGGGAACCACACCGGATGCTTCGTGGCATCGTAATCAGGGCCGATCGGCGCGCCCAGCGTCTTGCCGTCGTAACCGAACCTGTCGCGCAGCGTCAGCAACTTGTCCCAGGTGATCTCGGTCAGGATCATGCCGTTCACGCCGTCGGACGAAGAGACGCCGAGCGAATGCTTCCCGTCGTGGTCCATGTCCGTCGACGGAATGTCGTCGACTTCCTCGTCGGATGCGGTGACATGCATCCCGCCGAGGAAATCCTGCGCCCACATGACGTCCTTGAGCAGTTGGGCGCCCGCGGCCGCCGGCGTGAAGGCGAGATCGACGCCGTCGGTGCGCCATGCAAGCGAGCCGTAGTCGCGGAAGTAGGCGGGCGTCACCGCCTTCACCTTCACTTCCCGGCCGGCATGAGTCGTGGCATCGATGTCGGTCGACGACACCGCCGTCACGTCGACCGCCTGCCCGAATTCGGGCATGGCCTTATCGACCGGGAACGTGATCGGATAGAGGTTCTGCGGCAGCTCGTCGGGCGAGAAGCCGACCGCCTTCGCCAGCGCGATGAAGCGATTGCCGAGATCGGCCAGCGTGCCGCCGCGCGCGGCGTTCACGGGCCCGTTCACCAAGTGCGGCCCCAGCCGTGACTGGTAGTTCACGGCGTACATGGCCTCTTCCGAATACTCGTAGGAATCGATCCCCGCCGCGAAATCGAACGGCGTCGGCTTGTCCGCCTGGTTGCCGTCGAGCACGTCGAGGTTGAGACCGAGCGACTCAGCGAGCGGTTCGCCCGACAATTCGTATTCGGTATAGGCGAACATCCCGGCCGCGACGTCGAATGTCTTGTCGACAACCTTGACCGAAGCCGCTTCGGCCGGAACGGCCGCCATCGCGACGACAACGACGGACACGGAGCTCAGCAGCAGGTTCGGAAAACGGCGAGACATGGTTCGTCGAGACTCCGGTTGGTCATTTGCCGGAGACATCTGCCGGCATGCTTTGGGTGGGCGGCTTATAGGCCCCCGCGCACCGTGCGACCAAACCGAAACTTGCGGATTTTAAGTATTCTAACTCAGGTTTTCCGAACCAAAGTCGGCACAGACGGCCCAAAATGGAATCGTGTTCACCGGCCCGGAGGCGTGGCAGCGCGCGCGCTCAGCACCTCGCGTACCTTGCGGGCGAGATCGGCCTGCGTATACGGCTTGCCGAGCAGGTTCACGTTCGCGTCGAGGCGGCCGTTGTGAACGATGGCGTTGCGCGTGTAGCCGGTCGTAAAGAGCACCGGCATCGCCGGCGCGCGTTCGCGAACCCGATCCGCCAGTTCGCGCCCGTTCGTGCCGCCGGGCAGGACGACGTCCGTGAACAGGAGATCGATGCGGTGTTTCGACCTGATGAGGGCGAGCGCCGCGGCGGCGGTGCTCGCCTCGTAAACGCTGTAGCCGAGCTCGCTCAGGATCTGTGCCGCATACTGGCGGACGCCGGCATTGTCTTCGACGACGAGGATGGCCTCGCCCGGCTGCGCGGCAAAGGCGCCGTCGGCCATGACCGCGATGCGCTCGGCCGGGACCGCGGCGGTCTCCGTGATTTCCATCGCCCGCGGCAGATAGATTTTGACGCTCGTGCCGTGTCCCACCTCGCTGTAGATGCGCACATGCCCGCCAGACTGCTTGACGAAGCCGTGCACCATCGACAACCCGAGACCCGATCCTTCGCCCTGCCCCTTGGTCGTGAAGAACGGCTCGAACACTTTTTCGATCAGTTCCGCCGCGATGCCGGTGCCGGTATCGGTGACGCTGAGGAGGACATACTGGCCGGCCGTCACGTCGCCGAAGCGCGCTGCGTAGGCATCATCGAGATAGATGTTGGCGGTCTCGATCGTCAGGCGGCCGCCGTCCGGCATGGCGTCGCGCGCGTTGATGGTGAGGTTGAGCAGCGCGTTCTCGACCCGGTTCGGGTCGACGAACGTCTGCCACAGGCCCCCCGAGAGAACCGTCTCGACGTTGATGGTTTCGCCGAGCGTCCGCCGGAGCAGCTCTGACATCGACGAAATGAGCCGGTTGAGATCGCACGGCACCGGCTCGAGCGGCTGGCGGCGCGCATAAGCGAGCAGCCGCTGGGTGAGTTGCGCCGCGCTCCGCGCGCCCTGGAGGGCAATGTCCACCGGACCGGCGAGATCAGCGGGTGGACCGCCGCCGGCCGTGGCGGCGAGCCGGCGCTTCAGCGTGTCGAGATTGCCCATGATGATGGTAAGGAGATTGTTGAAGTCGTGGGCGATGCCGCCGGTCAACTGGCCGATCGCCTCGAGCTTCTGCGACTGACGAAGCGTCTCTTCCGTCTGCGCTCGCAGCGCCGCTTCCGCCTCCAGCTGCCGCGAGCGTTCACGCAGCCGACGAA
>CAYOUO010000070.1:0-3413 GCA_964407155.1 uncultured Hyphomicrobiales bacterium
CTTCGGTGACCTCGATCGCGGTCTCGATCATGGAGAGCGTAAAGCCCTTCACGCCGTAACCGTAGACGGCGAGATTGCGCCGCTCGGCGGCGAGGAGCGTGTCGGAGATGCGTTCCCGCGCCGCATATTCGGCAAGCAGGCCAGCAAAATGCTCGGTCGTGAGCTGGTAATACTGCTCATGATGCCAGAGCGTGTCGTCGGCATCGAAGCCGATGGTGGAAATGCGGGACGGCATAGTGGAACTCAACGGCAACTACACGGCAGCGCCATCGTCAGGCGGCGGCCGCCAATCTGTCACCGGCGATGCGATAGCTCAACGCTTCGGCGAGATGCAACCTTCCGACGCTTTCGGCGCCATCGAGATCGGCAAGCGTGCGCGCGACCTTGAGTACCCGGTGGTAGCCACGGGCAGACAGCTTCATCACTTCGGCGGCGGTGCGCATCAATTCGCTGCCGGCGCGATTGGGTGCGGCGACCTGCTCGATGAGTGCGGGCGAGCACTGCGCGTTGGTGGAGATTTCGGGCATGCCGAGGGCGATGAACCGTTCGCGCTGAACATCGCGGGCCGCGGCGACGCGCGCGGCGACTGCGGCCGAAGCCTCCGACGGTGCGGGCAGAATAAGATCGGCGGCGGAGACGGCCGGCACCTCGATGCGGATATCGATGCGATCGAGCAGCGGGCCGGAAACGCGCGCCTGATAGTCGGCGACACAGCGCGGACCGCGGCGGCAGGTGTGCCCGGGCTCGCCGGCCATGCCGCACTTGCACGGGTTCATCGCCGCGACGAGCTGGACGCGCGAGGGATAGGAGATGCGGTAGTTGGCGCGGGCGATGACGGTTTCGCCAGATTCCAGCGGCTGGCGCAGCGAATCCAGCACCTGCGGTGAAAACTCGGGCAACTCGTCGAGAAACAGCACCCCATGATGGGCGAGCGATGCCTCCCCCGGCCGTGCACGCATGCCACCGCCGACCATGGCCGCCATCGAAGCGGAATGATGTGGAGCGCGGAAGGGCCGGCGACGTGTGAGCCGCCCGTTGGAGAGGGCGCCGGCGACCGAGGCAATCATCGACACCTCGAGCAGCTCGCGGGGCGACAGCGGCGGGAGCAGCGATGGCAGGCGCTGGGCCAGCATGGACTTGCCAGCGCCGGGCGGACCGACCATCAGCAGATGGTGACCGCCAGCAGCGGCGACCTCGAGCGCGCGCTTGGCGCTTTCCTGCCCGCGGATGTCGGCGAGATCGGGAAGCGCGCCTTCCGCCTCGGCGATTCCCGCCTCGGGCCGCGACAGGATCTGGACGCCACGGAAGTGATTGGCGATGGCAATGAGGCTGCGCGGCGCGAGAATGGTCATTTCGGCGCTCGCCCAGGCAGCCTCGGAGCCTGAGGATGCCGGGCAGACGATGCCGCGATTCATGGCGTTAGCGGCGATGGCGGCCGGCAGCACGCCGACGACCGGGGCAAGCGTGCCATCGAGGGCGAGTTCGCCCAGCGCGACAAAGTCGCCGAGCTGTTCACCCGGAACAGCGCCGATCGCCGCCATCAGCGCGAGCGCGATGGGGAGATCGTAGTGGCTGCCCTCCTTAGGGAGATCGGCCGGCGCTAGGTTGACGATGATGCGTTTTGCGGGAAGCGAGAGGCCGGAGGCGTGGAGCGCACTTCTTACGCGCTCGCT
Source organism: uncultured Hyphomicrobiales bacterium (assembly GCA_964407155.1). Taxonomy (GTDB): domain Bacteria; phylum Pseudomonadota; class Alphaproteobacteria; order Rhizobiales; family Kaistiaceae; genus DASZQY01. Next base: position 1,674 of record CAYOUO010000070.1, read on the forward strand.
CGATTCGGCGACCGCCTTGTCGGGCAGGCCGACGATGATGAAGCGCGGCAGGCCCGGTGCAATCTGCACCTGGACGTCAACCGGCACCGCCTCGATGCCCTGAAACGCAACCGTCGTGACGTGCGAGACCATCCGCGCCCCCGCCAAACTCAAACCCCACGATAGGAGAGTTCAGCAGAGTCCGCAAGAACAATTCGTGAACGTCTAATCCTGAACCGGCAGGACATGATCGTGCGACGGGGCGACGCCGATGACCTCGGCCCGCTGGCGCGGCAGCGCATCCGGATAGTTCTTCTGCAGGAAGACGATCAGCTTCTCGCGGATATCGCAGCGCAGATCCCAGGCCGCGCCGGCGTTGGCGGCGCTGGCCAGCACGCGAAGCTGGACCGTGCGCTCGGTCGCGTCGGAAACTTGCAGGTTCACCACCTTCTTGTCCCACAGCGGTGAGGCGCGGACGACCTCCTCAAGCTTCTTGCGCAGCTCGGCCACCGGAACCGTGTAGTCGAGATTGAGGTAGACCGTGCCGATGATGGAGCTGGAATGGCGCGTCCAGTTCTGGAATGGCTTCTGAATGAAATAGGTGAGCGGCAGAACCAGCCGACGCAGGTCCCAGATGCGCACCACGACGTAGGTGGCTGTGATTTCCTCGATCCAGCCCCACTCGCCTTCGACGACGACGGAATCCTCCAGGCGGATCGGCTGGGTGATGGCGAGCTGGATGCCGGCAAGAAGATTGGAAAGCACCGGCTGCGCGGCGAGGCCGACGACAATGCCGGCGACACCGGCAGAGGCGAACAGGCTGACGCCATACTGGCGGATGCTCGGAAATGTCATCAGCGCGCCGGCAATCGTGAGCAGCAGGATGAAGAAAGCGGCGGCACGGCGCAGGATATGAACCTGCGTGTAGTGCTTGCGCGCCAGCACATTGTCCGCGGTCTCAAGGCTGAAGCGGCGCAGGTAAATATCGCTGCTGACGGTCAGCGCTATGTATGCGGCCCAGCCGGCAAGCACGACGAAGGCGAAGAGAAGAAGCCTGCCAATGAGCGCGGCCGCGGTGGCGCTGAAGACTCCGGTCTGGAGGACGAGCCCCCAGGCGAGCACCAGGAGCGCGAAGCGTGTGAGATTTTTCGTGCGTGCAAACAGCGGGCCGAGATAATCGCTGCGGCCGCGCATCGTGCGGCGCACGATGCGAACCAGCACCGCATGCACAACCAGCGCCAGCACGGTGGCGACGACGAGGACAGCGGGTGGAAGCGCCCAAGAAGGAATGAAGGAGGCGGAGACAAGCGCGGCACGGATCTGGTTCATCAGGTCATCCCGGTGCGGGCGTGCCGTTCCGTTCCTCCACCGGAACCGGCACACCAACGAAACCCACCCCTTGCAGGTTCCTTAGCCGCACAAGCGGGCGATGAAAAGCTCCAGAGCTTGTGCGCGAGAACGGGGGCGCAACGCTGCCGGTGCCTACCCTTGTCTCCTGGCCTCGATCGCGTCCCAGATCAGCGCGGCGATATCGGTGCCGCCGAAACGCTTCACCTCACGGATGCCGGTCGGCGAGGTCACGTTGATCTCGGTGAGAAAATCGCCGATGACGTCGATGCCGACGAAGATCAGCCCGCGCTCTCTCAGTTTCGGACCGATGGCGGCACATATCTCGCGATCGCGCGCGGTGATTTCGGTGGGCTCGGCGCGGCCGCCGACGTGCATGTTGGAGCGCGCCTCGCCCATTGCCGGCACGCGGTT
>CAYOUO010000071.1:0-4227 GCA_964407155.1 uncultured Hyphomicrobiales bacterium
TCTCACGCTGGTATTCGGTGCCCTGGTCCTGCTGCTTCTGGTGCTGGCGATCTGGCCATGATCGGCGCGTTTGCACTGCAAGGCGGCGAGATGCTGCTGGTCCTCCTGCTCGCGCCGCTGCTCACCGGCTTCGTGCGCAAGGTCAAGGCGCGGCTGCAACGCCGGCGGGGCGCGCCACTGATCCAGCCCTACCGCGATCTTGCGCGCCTGCTGCGCAAGGACGTGGTGCTCGCCGACAATGCATCGTGGCTGTTTCGCGCCGTTCCCTATATCGTCTTCGCCACCACCTGGGTCGCCGCCTCGCTGGTGCCGACCTTCGGCAGCGACCTGATGTTCTCATGGTCGGCCGATCTCATCGCTCTCATCGCGCTCATCGGCAGCGCGCGCTTCTTCCTGGCGCTGGCCGGCCTCGATATCGGCACCGCGTTCGGTGGCATCGGCGCGAGCCGTGAGGTGATGATCGCCTCGCTGGCGGAGCCGGCGATGCTGATGATCGTGTTCGCGATCGCCCTGATTGCCGGGTCGACGCAGCTGTCCAGCATGGCGGCGTTCATGAGCTCGCCGCAGGTCGGACTGAGGGTCTCCCTCGGCCTCGGGCTGGTGGCGCTGGTGATGGTGGCGATTGCCGAAAACGGACGAATCCCCATCGACAATCCCGCCACGCACCTCGAGCTGACGATGGTACACGAGGCCATGGTGCTGGAGTATTCCGGCCGCCACCTTGCCTTGATCGAGCTGGCGTCGCTGCTCAAGCTGCTGCTCTACATTTCGCTGATCGCCTGTCTGTTCGCGCCGTGGGGCACAGCGGCGCCGGCCGCCGGGGCGACCGCGCTCGCCGTCGGCGCGGGCGCATATGTCGGCAAGCTCGCGGCGGGCGGCTTCCTGCTCGCTGTGTTCGAGACGTCGATCGCCAAGATGCGGGTGTTCCGCGTGCCCCAGTTCCTCGGCGCCGCGCTGATGCTGGCACTGCTGGCGACGCTGCTGCGCTTCGTATCGAGGAGCTTCTGATGCACGGGCTGGATTTCGACGTCGCCCATTTGCTCGCCGGCTCGCTGGTGGTCGTAAGCTTCCTGCTGCTCTACCAGGATCGCCTGTACTCTCTGCTCAACGTCTATACGCTGCACGCCCTCGTTCTGGCGCTCTCTGTTGCGTGGCAGGCCTACGTGCAGGACGCGCCGCATCTCTACATCACCGCCGCAATCGCGCTCGGCTTCAAGGCGATCGTCATCCCGGTCGCTCTCCACCGCATCATCGTGCAGCTTGGCATTCATCGCGAGGTGGAAACAGCGGTCGGCGTCGGGCCGACCATGCTAGCGGGCATCGGCCTGGTGGCGCTGTCGATGGTGGTGATGCTGCGCGTCACCGCGGGTGCCGATCCGCTGGCGCGTGAGGACCTGGCCTTCGCATTGTCGGTGGTTCTGATCGGCCTTCTGGTCATGGTGACGCGGCGCAATGCCGTCAGTCAGGTCGTGGGCTTCATGTCGCTCGAGAACGGCCTGGTGCTGGCGGCAACGGGCGCCAAGGGCATGCCGCTGGTCGTGGAAATCTCAGTGGCGTTCTCGGTGCTCATCGCCTTCATCGTCATCGGCATCTTTCTCTTTCGCATCCGTGAGCGTTTCGATACCGTCGACATGCAGGCGCTCGATCGTTTCCGGGGAGAACGTCGATGATCGACGCGGCGGCCGGCGTTCTCGCCATCCCGATCGCGGCGGCGGCGCTGCTCGCGGTTCTGCCGGGTTATCGCATAACGGCGCGCATCAATATGCTCGCGGCGCTGGCGACCTTCCTTACGTCGTGCTCCCTGTTCTTCGTCCGGCCTGCGTCGAACTCCTATTTGCTGGTCGATGACCTCAACACGGTGTTCATCGTGCTGAATACGTTCGTCGCCTTCACCACCAGCGTGTTCAGCGCCAGCTACATCGGTCACGAGATTGAGACGGGCCGGCTGCGGCCGAGCTACGTACGCTTCTACCACGCGATGTATCAGCTCCTCATGTTCGCGATGAACCTCGCACTCATCGCCAACAACCTCGGTCTCATGTGGGTGGCGATTGAGCTGGCGACGCTGACCACCGTACTGATGGTCGGCATCTACCGCACCCACGAAGCGCTGGAAGCGGCGTGGAAATATTTCATTCTCGGCAGCGTCGGGATCGCGCTGGCGCTGTTCGGCACCATCCTGGTCTACATGGCGGCGCGGCCGATTCTCGGCGAAGGCCTCAACGCCATGGTGTGGACGGTCCTCATCACCAGGGCATCCGAGTTCGACCCTGCGCTGATCAACGTTGCCTTCGTGTTCCTGCTGCTCGGCTACGGCACCAAGGTCGGGCTGGCGCCGCTGCATGCCTGGCTGCCCGATGCGCACGCGGAAGGTCCGACGCCGATTTCCGCCGTGCTTTCCGGATTGCTTCTCAACGTCGCCCTTTACGCACTGCTGCGCTTCAAGATGCTGCTCGCTCTCAATCCAGCTGCGATTGCGCCGGGCCCGTTGATGGTGACGCTCGGTCTCGTGTCGGCGCTGTTCGCCGCGCTCATGCTCTATCGCCGGCGGGACATCAAGCGCCTGTTCGCCTACTCCTCGATCGAGCACATGGGCATCATCGTCTTCGCGTTCGGGATGGGCGGTCCGCTGGCCAATTTCGCCGGGCTGCTGCACATGGTGATGCATTCGCTCACCAAGTCGGCGATTTTCTTCTCGGTCGGTCATATCGCGCAGGCGAAGGGTACGCAGAAGATCGCGGACATGGGTGGCCTGACGCTGACTCATCCGTTGCTCGGGTGGGGACTGGTGCTCGGTGTCGTGGCGATCGCCGGACTGCCACCCCTCGGCATCTTCATGAGCGAATTCCTGGTCGTTTCCTCGACGTTCGCGCGGCAGCCGGCGCTGGCCGTCATTCTGGCGCTGGCGATCCTGGTTGCGCTTGGTGGTCTGTTTCTGCGGTTGAACAGCATCGCCTTCGGGGAGCCGCGTGGGCCGGCCGCGGCGACGCAGGCTTCCTACGTGCCGATGTTCGCTCACCTCGCGATTGTGCTGGTGGCCGGCATTTATCTGCCGCCGCCTCTGGTAGCAGGCTTCGAGAACGTGGCGAGGCTCCTCGGCTGATCATGATCGCACCGCGCACGACCGTAAGCGAGCAGGAATGGCTGGAAGCGATCGACGATCTCGCCGCCGGACGGATGACTCTTCTCGGCCTCTGGGGCGACGTCGATTGCGTGCACATGGCCCTGATCGACGGCTGCGGTGACGTCCGCGTGCGGACCCTTCCGTGTGCGCACGACGCCTATCCCAGCGTCGGTGCCAAGCATCCGCCGGCGATCCGGCTCGAGCGCGCCATCGGTAGCTTGTTCGGTTATCGGGCGATTGGCTTGCCCGATACACGCCCGTGGCTCGATCTCGGCTTCTGGGATGTCGCGCACCCACTCGGCGCCGCCGGGCCGGCCGGATCGCATATGCCGTACGCTTTTCTCCTGGCCGAAGGCGACGGGCTGCATCAGATTCCGGTCGGTCCGGTGCACGCCGGCATCATCGAACCCGGACACTTCCGCTTCACCGTGAATGGTGAACATGTCGTGCGGCTCGAACAACGGTTCGGCTACGCGCACAAAGGTATCGAGCGATTGATGGCCGGAGCCGAACTCGCGCGCGGAGCGCAGCTTGCCGGCCGCACATCCGGCGACAGCACAGTCGCCTATGCCTGGGCGTTCGCGCAGGCGGTCGAGGGCGCGCTTGGCGTCGCCGTTCCGGCGCGAGCGATCTATCTGCGCGCGCTGATGGCTGAGCTGGAACGCCTCGCCAACCATCTTGGTGACATCGGCGCGATTTGCAACGATGCCTCCTTCGCCTTGATGCATGCCCAGTGCAGCGTGCTGCGCGAGCGTGTGCTGCGCGCGGCGGCGCTATGTTTCGGCCACCGCCTGATGATGGATGTCATCGTGCCCGGCGGCACTGCCCGCGACATCGCGGGCGATGGCCCCGCCGCGCTGCGCGCGCTCACAGCCGAACTCACGCCCGCACTGCAGCACGTGGTGCAGCTGTACGACAACACCGCGTCGCTTCAGGACCGCACGGTCGGTGCCGGCATCCTCAAGCCGGGCGACGCGCAGCGGTTCGGCGCCGGCGGCTATGTTGGCCGCGCCTCTGGCCGCAGTTTCGACGCCCGCCGCATGCCGGGCTATGCGCCGTACGGTGACCTCGATTTCTCCATCCCCGTGCTCGAGGCCGGCGAC
>CAYOUO010000072.1:0-9651 GCA_964407155.1 uncultured Hyphomicrobiales bacterium
GGATACGGCACCAGAGCTGATCGAGCGGGGTCATTCCCCACATGTCGGCTTCGGTCAGATCCGGCCTGGTGACGTTGGCGTAGGTCGAGACCGGCTGCGTCTTCGAAAGCTTGTCGGGCTCGGCGCCGCCCTGCGGCACGGCCACCTCTTTCACCGGGAAGACCGGTTTGCCGGTGCGGCGGTCGAGCACGTAAATCTGCCCCTGCTTGCTGGCGAGGATGAGCGCGGGCACGCTGCCGCTGTCGGTGGGCATGTCGACCAGGCTCGGCTGCGAGCCGAGATCGTAGTCCCAGAGATCGAAGTGCACGGTCTGGAAATGCCAGACGGGCTTGCCGGTCGTGACATCGAGGGCGACGACCGAGGAATTGTATTCGTTGTCGGCGGCGGTGCGATGGCCGCCCCAGTAATCGCCGGGAGAATTGCCAAGCGGCAGATAGACGTAGCCCAGCTGTTCGTCGCCGGCCGGCGTGGTCCACATGTTGGGCGTGTCGCGGGTATAGGTCTGCCCGGGGGCGGGCTCGCCGGTCAGCGCCGGGTTGCCGAGGTCCCACGCCCACACCAGCTTGCCGGTGGCGGCCGAATAGCCGCGCACGACGCCGGACGGCGAATTCTCCGACTGGCCGTCCTGAACCTGCGCACCGACGACCACCACGCCGCGCACGATGACGGGTGCGGCATCGAAGGCGTACCAGCCGGGGACGGTCTCGCCGATGCCCTTGTTCATGTCGACCGCGCCGTTGATGCCGAAGTCGCTGCACGGCTGGCCGGTTTCGGCGTCGACTGCGATCAGCCGCGCATCGAGCGTGCCCTCGATGATGCGGGTGGCGCAGAGCGAGCCCGCGGCGGCGCCTGGCACCGCGAAGTAGGCGACGCTGTGACAGGTCGCGCCGTAGGGGATCGCGTCGTCCGACACCTTGGGATCGTAGCGCCACCACTCCTTGCCGGTGGCGGCGTCGAGCGAGATGATGATGTCCTTGGCGCTGCAGAGATAGAGCCGCGAGCCGATCTTGATCGGGGTGTTCTCCCACGAATACTTGCCGGTGGCTGCCTTGTCCGGCAGATCGCCGGTGCGATAGGTCCATATCTTCTTCAGCTTGGCCACGTTGCCGGCATTGATCGCGCCAAGTGGGGAGTAGCGGTTGCCGTCGTAGCCGCCGCCCCAGGCCGGCCAGTCATTGCCCGGAGCCGTCACCGGCAGCGGCGTTGCGGACGCACCGGGCAGCGGTGGCGCGGCAGGCGTCGTCGCCGCAGCCGTGGCGGGACTCGCGGCGGGCGCGGCGGTGGAGGATGTGGCGGGGGAAGGCACGGCGGTGGAAGGCGAGGCGGTGGAAGGCGAGGCGGTCGAAGGCGCGGCGGTGGCAGGTGCGGTCTGGGCGGTGGTGTCGGGGATCGCAGAGCCGGGCGCCGCGACGGCCCCGCCACCGGAACTCGCCGCCACGATCGCACCGCCCACGACGATGACGAGCGTCGCCACGCCGGTGGCCGCGGCCCAGCGCGCGCCGGCGGAACTCCGGCGCCTCAGCGCGGGCAGCACGGCCAGCATCAGGACCATGATCATGGCGGGAGCGACGAGGCGCGGCACCTGCGCCCAGCCGTCGAAGCCGCGCTCCGACAGCGCCCATATGACGGTGAGCACGAACGTCACCAGATAGATCCAGAACGCCGCGATCTCGCGCCGGAACAGGAACCATGCGGTGAGGAGGAGGCCGATGCCGGCTGGCGCGTAATACCAGGAGCCGCCGAGGCCGATGAGCCAGACGCCCAGCACCAGGATGGGGATGCCGAAGCCGAGCAGCACGACTCCGAGGATGATGGCCGCCCAGTCGCGCGGGCGGAAGCGCTGAAAGATGTCAGTCATCAAGGCGTGAACCGTGCAACCTGCGCACGGTTCCAGCCCGGGGCTGCGGCATTGCATCACATTTTGGGGAAGATGCGGCTCGCGAAGGCAGTGGACCGGCGGCGGCCGGATGTCCACCGAGATAGGTGGAAACAGCCAAAGTTCGCCGGCGAAGTATCTGCCGGCGGCGCTCTACTGCCAGATATTGATCGTCGCCATCATCCGCACGAGATGGTCGTTCGTCAGTTTCTGCGCCAGCTTGGCCTTGCGATGCGAGATGGCGTTGACGATCCCGGCGAGTTCGTCGTGCGTCTGCTGGCGCACCGGCAGCGGCGCCGACTGCTGGGTGTCCTTGCCGTCGAACACCACGGCGCGCCGGTCGGCGAGGATGCTCGACATGATCTGGATGAGGAAACGGTTTTTCGTCGCCGCGAAGATGAGCTGATGCAGCGCGTAAATGCGCTCCTTGAACTCGCGCCAGGTCGGAGCTTCCAGGATTTCGGCCAGTGTCCTGCGCATCGCCTCGAGCTCGTGCGGCTCGACGCGGTTGACCACCAGCTCCATCATCGCCGGTTCGAACAGCAGGCGGCCTTCGACGATCTCCATGAAGCTCGGCACGTCGTCGTGGGGCGGCGCGCTGGTCTGGTCCATTTTTTCGAAGACGTGCTGGGCGTCATCGGTGATGAACGTGCCGCTGCCCACCCGGCGGCGAACCAGGCCTTGCCGCTCCATCATGGCGAGCGCCTGGCGGACGGCGGTGCGGCTGGTGTTGAGCTGGCGGGCGATGTCGTGCTCGTTGGGCAGCTTGCCGCCGGGCGGCAGGCTGCCGTCATGCAGGCCGCGCAACAGCGAGCGGTAGACCAGCGAGGGGGTCGCCCGTTCGTTCGTCGCGATGACCGCCAGCGGCTCGGCGTTGGACTTCTGGTTCATCGGGATTCGTCGATCAGGATCAGTCGATTCGGGCTCATAGCAACTAATGGTGTTCAATACAAACCAATTACCGCAGCACGGTTTCCGGCTTTCCGGACTGGGCCGAGCGGCGCAGCGCATCGAGCACCGGTATCGCCGCCAGCGCTTCGCGGTGATGCTGGACGAACGGCGCGCCGCTCAGCACGGCCGAAACGAAATGCGACAGTTCGTCGGCGAGATCGCCGACGACGCGGCCGTTGATTTCGGGCCAGAGGTGGGTATCGCCACCTTCCGTGGCGGCGTCGGTGACCGTGGCAAATCCCTGATCGGTGACGTCGAGATAGGCCGCCGCCCGGGTGCCGACGATGTCGAAGGCAGCGCGGTAGCCATTCATCAAGCCGTCCGGCCAGGCCCAGCTGTAGTCGAGCGAGCCAATGGCGCCATTATCGAAATTGACCACGGCGTACAGCGCGTCCTCGTTGCCGCTGCCGAGCTTGGCGACCTGCTGCGCGTAAACCGAGACGATGAGCGAGCGCGCGATCCACTGCATCGCGTCGACGTCGTGGACGCCCATGTAGAACAGGATGGAGGACGCCGCGCCGAGGCGCAGCGCGGTCGCGCGCGTGGCGTTGCGCTTGGCCCTCACGTGAATGGGGTCGCCCAGCCGCTCCGGCGCCGCCGCCTGATGGACCTGAACGTAGCGCGGATCGAAGCGCAGGATATGGCCGATCATCAGCCGCACGCCGGCCTCTTCGGCGGCGTCGACGATGCGGCGTGCGGTGGCGTAGTCGTGGGCGAGCGGCTTCTCGAGCAGGATCGCCTTGCCGCGCCGCGATGCCGCGATCGCCGCATCGCCATGCAGCCGGTCGGGCAGGCAGATGCTGACCGCATCGATGTCGTCGCGCGCCAGCAAGAGATCGGCCGACGTCGTGGTTTCGACGCCGAGCGCGGCGCCGACGGCCGCCGCGCGACCGGCGTCCGCATCGCAGACGCAGACGAGGTCGGCATTGGCGAGGTCGCGATAGATGCGCGCGTGCCTCTCACCGAAAAAGCCGAGGCCGATGACGCCGACGCGGAGTTTCCGGCTGCCGGTCATGGCGCCGATGCCGGCACGACCGGCCAGGTGGCGAAGTCATCGATGAATGCTGTGAGCTCGTCGACGCATGCTGTGAAGAACGCGCGACCTTTGTCGGCGGTCGCCAGTGAAGGATCGCCGAGCGTCCCCGTCGGCGAAAGATCGCGGAAGTCGAGATAGGTGCGCACGCGGGAGGCGCCGAGCAGGTCGGTCGTCAGATAGGGCGAACAGGTATCGGGATAGCAGGTCGCCGCGCGGTCCATCTTCACCAGCTCCGGCCTCAGATGGAGCATCATCGCCGTCTCGAACTCGCAGGCATGGCCCATGCCGCCGTCCTTCGACTCGCGGAGCGCGGCAATGGCGTCGCGGGCGAGCTGGAAATAGGTGAGGGCGGCGATGCGTGCGCTGCCGTAATGGCGCTTGCCGAGATCGGCGGCCATGACGTCGATCGCGCCGCCGTTGCCACCGTGGCCGTTGACGATGACGAGGCGGCGGAAGCCGTTGGCGAGGATACCGTCGGCGATGGTCTCGGTGTGCGCGATCATGGCGGCCGAGGGCAGGCTGAGCGTTCCCGGCAGACGCAGGTGGTGGGCGGAAAATCCGTACCAGGGCGGCGGCGCGACCAGCACGTGCTGCCGCCTCTCGGCAACGGCCGCGGCGACGCTTTCGGCGAGAATCGTATCGGTGCCGACCGGCATGTGGTTGCCGTGCTGCTCGACCGAGCCGACCGGCAGAAGCACGATGGTGCGGTCGCGATCAAGCGCGCCGATTTCCGGTGACGTCAGCTCCTGCCAGCGCATGGTCAGCCCAGTGTTATGGTCGCAGTTCTGAGGTCGGACATCGCCGTCAGGGTGTGTCGTCCACCGATGCGGCCGACACCCGAGTCGGTGCCGGAAGCGCCGCCGAAGGGAATGTGCAACTCCCAGTAGTTCGACGTGTCGTTGACGTTGACGATGCCCGCCGGCAGTTCGTCAATGAAGCGGAAGGCGCGGTTCATGTCGCGGGTGAAGACGCTGGCCACCAGCCCATAGCGGCTGGCGACGGCAGCCGCCAGCGCATCGTCGTCGCTGTCGACGCGGATGAGCGGCGCGACCGGGCCGAACGTCTCCTCGCGATTGATCAGGCTGTCGCGCGAGACCTCGGCAAGAACCGTCGGCGCGAAGTAGAGCGGCGAGGGCATTCCTTCCGGCGGAGTCCCGCCGGTCAGGGTGCGCGCGCCGCGATCGCGCGCGTCGGCGACGTGGGCCGCCACCTTGTCGGCGACCCCACGGTTGTTGAGCGGCCCCATGGTGACACCCTGCTGGCGCGGATCGCCGACGACGATCTTGCGGGCAAGCTCGACCATGCAGCCGGCGAACTCGTCGTAGACGGCGCGATGGACCAGAATGCGCTCCGACGAGGAGCATACCTGTCCGGCGTTGACGAAGCAGCCGGAGGCGGTCGCCTCTGCGGCAGCCGCGAGGTCGGCGTCGGCGAGGATCACGACCGGCCCGTTGCCGCCGAGCTCCATCAGGTGCGACTTGCCGGGCGAGCGCTCGACGATACGGCGGCCGGTGGCCGGACTGCCGGTGAAGCCGATGGCATCGGTGCCCGCATTCACAACGGCTTCGTCGCCGACCACGTCGCCGGCGCCGGTGACGAGGTTGATGATGCCAGGCGGAAGATCGGCGTCATGGATCACCTGCATGAGCGCGAGGGCACACAGCGAAGTCGTGGGCGCCGGCACCCAGACGATGGTGTTCCCGGCGGCGATCCCCGGCGCGAGATACTCGACCGGGATGTTGATCGGAAAGTTCCACGGCGTGATGACCGCGTAGACGCCGCGCGGGCGGTAGAACGTCATGACGCGCTTGCGCGGGTCTTCCGTCGGGATCGTGGTGCCTTCGATGAACGGCGCGAGATCGGCGGCGAGATCGAACCCGTCCGCCGCCTTGCCGACTTCGAACCACGCTTCGGCAATGGGCTTGCCCTGTTCGCGGCACAGGAGCCCCGACAGCATTTCCCGCTCGCGCCGGATGGCGGTCGCGATCGCGCGGCAAACCCCGGCGCGCTGGAAGGCGGTGGTTCGCCGCCACGCGGGCGAAGCCTTGCGCGCGGCATCGACGGCGTGCGCCACGTCTTCGCGGCCGCTCCAGGCGATCGCGCCGATCTCGGCACCGTCGATGGGGCTGCGGACGATGCGGGTTTCGCCGGCGGCCGGCGCCTGCCACCGCCCCGAGATGAAATTCGCCGCTGCAGGGACTGAGTTCATCGATAGCGGTCTCGATTTGTTGAAAGTAATTGAAATTGGTTCCGAGCTGTCTTTAGATGGCGCGATCGGGTGGTTGTCAACGGTCAGCGTTGCGCCGCCGTCCGTGGAGCATGGAACGACATCGCTGCCGCGGCCGGTCCGGGGATATGAGAGCAGGGAGAGCAATGAAATGAAACGACTTCTCGCGTCCGCGGCAATCGTCGGTGTGCTGGTCGCCGTCCATCCGGCGTTGGCCGACGACATCACGCTCGAGTTCACCGTCTGGAACTACTCGCTCGACACCGTCAAGGACAACGTCGCGAAGTTCGAGGCGGCGAACCCGGGCATCAAGGTCAACGTCACCGACTACACGTGGCCGGACTATCCGGACAGCATGCTGCTGCGCTTCCGCAGCGGCACGCGCACCGACGTCATCTATTGCGGGCAGGACTGGCTTCCCGGGTGGGCGGCGGCCGGATTCCTGGCGCCGCTCGACGGCATCGCCCCGAAGGACACGCTCGCCGATCTCGTCAGCGACATGGCGCCCTTCGCCAAGACCGACATGACCTACAAGGGCCACCTCTACGGCTTGCCCTATTACGCCGACACGATTTCCTTCCTCTACAACAAGAAAATCCTGGCGGATAAGGGCCTGTCCGTCCCGAACACCTGGGACGACGTGATGGCCGAAGCCGAGAAGCTGAAGGCGGGCGGCATGGAGCACCCGATCAGCTACGAATTCAGCCAGGACCTGCCGAACTTCTTCGATGCGTTCGTGGCGCAGGTCTATGGCCGCGGCGGCTCGCTCTTCGATGCCGACGGCAAGGCGATCTTCGACGATCCCAACAACGACGCCTACAAGCAGCTACAGTGGCTGCAGGACGCCTTCAAGAAAGGCCTCGTCGATCAGGAATCGCACGAATCGAAGGTGGTTCCGGAGATGAACACGGGCAAGAGCGTGTTCACGGTGCTCTACAACTACAACCTCGCCGCCCTCAACAACACCGCCGAGCAGCCGCTCGCGGGCCAGTTCGCGCTGGCCCCGATGCCGGGTGCGGCCCACGGCACGCTCGGCTTCACCAAGTTCTACGCGGTCACGGCCGAGGCCGCGAAGGACCCGGCACGCGCCGCGGCGGCGTGGAAGTTCATCAACTTCATGGACGGACGCCCCTACACCGTGGCCAAGCGCTGGGCGGTCGAGAAGGGCCTCGGCTTCGGGCAGCTCTCGCTGTTCGACGACAAGGACGTGCAGGATGCGTGGAACAAGTGGATCGACTCTGCCACGCTGAAAGCGCAGGTGGCCTCCGCCCGCGCCGGAACCTGGACCGAATGGACGACGGTGTGGTCGGCCTACTTCCGTCCGCTGCTCGCCAAGGCGATGGTCGGCGACGAATCGGTGGACGAGGTCATGAAGGCCGGCGCCCAGCGCTGGAACGAGCTCCGCCAGAAGATGGCGAAATAACTTCGGCAAATCCCGAAGCGCCGGCGATCAGCGACTTGATCGCCGGCGTTTTCGAGCCTTCGATCCAACCATGTGGACCATCTCCAGATTTCCGGCAGGCTGGATTCTCCCGGCCATCGTGCCGGTCGCGCTGCTCACCGTCTTCCCGATCGCCCATGCGCTGTGGACCAGCTTCCACCAGGCGACGCTGCTGTTTCCCGGCAACGACTGGGTCGGCTTCGACAACTACAAGAACGTGTTCACCGACGAGTATTTTCTCGTCTCGCTGAAGAACTCGCTGCTGTTCACGCTGTTCTCCGCGCCGTCGGTGGTCGTCATCGGCACCGCTGCCGGCATCTTTCTATACCGCGATTTCTTAGGGGTCGGGGTGCTGCGCTCGATCGTGCTGCTGCCCTGGGTGCTGCCCGGCGCGATCAGCGCGGTGCTGTGGACCTGGGTCTTCAGCCCGAGCTGGGGCGTGCTGAACGGGGTTCTGCGCAAGCTCGGCCTCATCGACCACTCGATCGGCTGGCTCACCGATCCGCGCCTGGCGTTCTTCTCGGTCACCGTCGCCCACGTCTGGACGCAGGTGCCGTTCTCGATCGTGCTCATCATGGTGGCGCTGTCCACCATCAACCCCGAGGTCATGGAGGCAGCGGTGATCGACGGCGCGAGCGCCTGGCAGCGCTTCAGCTTCATCGTATTTCCGCAGATCAAGGCGATCGTCGTGGTGCTGCTCGTCTACAACGCCCTGACCGCGTTCACGAGCTACGATCTCGTCTACGCCATGACCGGCGGCGGGCCGGGCACCGCCACGACGCTGCTCTCCTTCCAGATCTGGAAGGAGAGCTTCTCGATGTACGACTTCGGCGCCGGAGCGGCGGTCGCCTTCATCGTCGTGGCCATCTCCGCCGTCCTGATCGTCGCCATCACCAGGGCACTGCCCTCCGACCTTTTCGAAGACGTCGTCGATGCGAAGAACTAACCCGCTCGTCACCATTATCGGCGCGGCGCTCATTCTTCTCTTCACGGCGGGGCCGGTGGTGCTCGCCTTCATCGGCAGCATCGTCCCGGACCGGGTGATGTTCGCCAGCGACCGTCATCTCTTCGACGAGGTGACGCTCGAAAACTACAGCTACATCTTCACCGGCAAGATTCCGCCGGGATACCTGAAGAGCGGCGCCAACCGCACGATGATCTCGGACGCGGCGCGCCAGGTGCCGCAGAGCCTTCTCAACAGCGCCGAGGTGGCTCTGGCGGTGCTGGTGCTCAACCTCATTCTCGGCGCGCCGGCCGCCTACATCTATGCGCGCTATGTCTTTCCCGGGAAAAAGCTCAGCTTCATGTTTCTCGTGCTGAGCCCGCTGGTGCCGACCGTGGCGCTCATCACGCCGATCTACATGATGATCCAGGCCGCCGGGCTGCTCGGCACCAAGTTCGCGATCGTGCTCGTGCACACCGCCAAGGCGCTGCCGTTCACCGTGCTCATCCTGTCGGTGTTCTTCCGCAAGATGCCCGCCGCCCTGTTCGAGGCCGCCGTGGTCGACGGCTGTACGCGGCTGCAGACGTTTACCCGCATCGCCATGCCGATGGCGGTCGGCCCGATGGCGGCGACCGGCCTGTTCGCGTTCATGCTGTCCTACGCCGAGTTCATGTTCGGCCACGTCCTGTCCGGCGATGCCGCCAGCCGCCCGCTGTCGGCGGTGATGGCCGCGCTGGCGCGAAACCCGGATGTCTCGTGGAGCCTTTTGAACACTGCGATCTTCATAGCGATCCTGCCGACCATCATCCTGGTCGCCGTCGTGTGGCGGTACGTGATGGCCGACCTGGTCCGCGGCGCCCTCAAGGAGTGAACGACGTGGCAATGGACGATCGCCCCCGCAAGACCGTGCCCGACGGTGCGCGGCAGCACCGCACCGCCGGGCCCTATTCGCCGGTAATGGTGGTCGATGCGCGGCGGCTGGTGGTCGTTTCGGGCCAGGTCGCGGTCGACCTCGACGGAAATATCGTCGGGCAGACCATAGAAGCGCAGACGCGGTACACGCTGGACAACTGCCGGCGGCAGCTGTCGTCGGCCGGCGTCGGCTTCGAGGACGTGTTCAAGGTCAACGTCTATCTCAGCGACCTCGGCGAATGGGCACGCTTCAACGCCGTCTACG
>CAYOUO010000073.1:0-4196 GCA_964407155.1 uncultured Hyphomicrobiales bacterium
CATTCTCGATGGCGCTGGTACGCGGCAGTAAATTGAAGCTTTGGAACACAAAGCCGAGCCGTTCGCTTCTGAATCCCGCCAATTCCGGTTCGGAAAGTTGTGCCACATCGATGCCGTCAAAAAGGTAGCGACCGCCCGACGGCAAATCCAGACAACCGAGAATCGCCATCAGCGTCGACTTGCCCGAGCCGGACGCGCCCATGATCGCGACGAACTCGCCGCGTTCGATGGTGAGGCTGACGCCGCGAAGCGCGCGCACGTCGATGTCGCCGACATGATAGGTCCGCGTGAGATCGGTGACTGCGATCAGCGGCTCGCTCATTCGGTCATCCTTACAGACGAAGGCGCGGCGCGCCCTGCGGATGTCCCGCCTGTGCGCGCGCCGCACTCGCATCCATCTCGCCGATGATGACCTGATCGCCCGGCTTGAGGTCGCCGCCCGCGATCTCGGCAAACTTGCCGTCGTCGAGGCCGACCTGAACCGGAACGTAGACCGGCTTGCCATCGCGAAGGACAAACACGGCGCCGTGGGTGGTGGTCACCGCAGCCGGGCCGGTCGCGCCGGTCTGGGCGCCGTTCGATCCGCCATGGGCGGACTGGCCGTTGCCGGCGCCGGATCGCGGCGAAGCGGTGCCGCCCTCCGCGCGCTGCGGCCGCGCTCCTGCCTGACGTGCATTGGCGGGGCGATAGCGCAGCGCCTGCGACGGAACGCGCAGCACTTCATCTCGCGAATCGATGATGATGGCCGTCGTCGCCGTCATGCCGGGCATCAGCGCGAGGTCGGGATTATTGACGTTCACGATGACGTCGTAGGTGACGACGTTCTGCACGGTCTGCGGAGCCTGCCTGACCGATCCGATCACGCCCTGGAACGTCCGGCCGGGATAGGCATCGACCGTGAACGTCGCCTTCTCGCCGGCCTTCACGGCGCCGATGTCGCTCTCGCTGACGTTGGTATCGACCTCCATGCTGGTGAGGTCCTGCGCGATCAGGAACAGCGTCGGCGTTTGCAGGCTGGACGCCACCGTCTGGCCGGCGGTCACGTTGCGCGACACGACGGTTCCGTCCACCGGCGACAGGATGTTGGTGTAGGCGAGATTGATCTGCGCCGCCGACAGCTCGGCCTGCCGCTGCTCGATGGTCGCCTGATCGTAGGCGATCGAAGCCTGCGCCTGCTCGTAGACGCTGCGGGCATTGTCGACGGCGTCCTGCGAAACGGCGTTGGTGGAAAGCAGCGTGCTGTTTCTCTGGAAGCTGGCCTTGGCGTAGTTGAGGCTGGCGTTGTCCTTCTGGAGCTGAGCCTTGGCGATATCCAGCGCCGCCTGCGCCTGATCGACAGTGCTCTGAAAAGGACGCGCATCGATCCGCGCGCAGACCTGGCCCTTGGTCACCTTCGTGTTGTAGTCGCAAAGGACATCCTGGATGACGCCCGAGACGTACGACCCGACGGTTACCGTCAGAATGGGATTGATCGTGCCGGTGGCCGAGACTGTCCTCGCCACCGTTCCCCGGTCGACGGTCGCAGTGGCGTAGGAGGTGCTTCGGGCGGACCGCCCGACGACCAGCCACAAGGCCGCGACGACAACCAGAGCCAGCAGCAGGAGGCCAAGGATTACCCGGCGCTGCGACCAGCCTTTCGGGCGGCGCCCCACGGCAAGACCGGCCGGCGTATCAGTCGTCGTTACCATGAAGGCGGGCACCCTCAGTTGGGCAGTCTTGCCATGAACTTCAGTCTCAACACGCGCGCCGCACGCATTTCCTATGCTGCGCCAAGACAACCGCCTGCGCGCTCACCACAACCTTTGCGATTATAGCTTCGTTTGGTGCGCAGCACCTCTTGGCGGTGCCAACCCAGACCACAAAAGCCTTACGAAATCCCGCCAGGCCTTTGCGCTCGCAGGGTCCGCAACCGGGCGACGGCGTCCCGCAGCCGCTCTCCCGGCACCATCCCATGACGCGCCGCGGTCGCGTTGACGTGGGAGACAACACCATCTTCGTACGTCGAGCGTGCCACGCCGATCTCTGCACTGGCGGCGGACACGGTTGCGGCGATGATCCCGCGGCCGTCCAGGTCCTTCAGGCGGGCGATCCCGGCGTCGTCCAGTCCCACCCCGGCGTCGTTGAAAAAGGCGGCAAAGACGTCGACCGAGATGACGCTGTCCGGCCGACCGCGGAACAGCGCCGCATGCGAGCCGGTCACCGCAATCGCGCCGGCGTCGCCCGGCGACAGCAACGGCGCGGCATCCAGCCCCACGACGACCCGCTCGCCGGCGTTTGCCGAGATCACGAAGCGCTTGCCGCCGGAGATCGCCGGCGGCGCCACCGTCAGCAGCGGCGCGCGATCGAACCGCGCGGCGCACTCCGAGACGCGTTGTCCAGCCGCGGCGCCCAGCGCCTCGGCACGGCGGTTCACGAAACTGACCAGCCCATGCTGCAGCATGTGCTCGCCGTCCCCGATATGGCACGTGCGGCAGTCGGCGGTCGCGCCGGGCAGACCAAGCTCATCGAGCCACGCAAGACCCGAGACGCCGGCGCCGTTTTTCCCGATCCCGGCATCGTTCAGGATGACCGCCTTGGCACCTTTGCGTACGGCGTGCCAGGTATTGTAGACGCCGCCGTAGGATCCCGATACCAGCACGCGGCCCTTCGTTTCATCCGGGGCCGTCGCACTGCTCGCTGCGGTGACGATCGCGCTCACGTTCCGCCTCCGGCTGGTTTCCGGTCTCGCCACACGACATTCACGAGCGGCTCGCCGCGATGAAAGCGCGTGAGGTTTTCCGCGATCGCCTTGTAGCGCCTGTCCATCAACGCTCCCGTCCACGCCGCCACATGCGGCGTTGCGCGGACATTGGGCAGACTTTCGAACGCATGGCGCGACGGCTTCGGGTTGGGATTCGCGCCGGTTGGATAATCGTACCAGGTGTCGAGCAGTGCCGCCGCGATGGACTTCTCCTGCAATGCGCGCCAGAGGGCATCCTCGTCGACGACCTCGCCGCGCGCGACGTTTACCAGCACGGCTGTCTTCCGCATGGCGGCAATCGCCGTCGCATCGATCAGCCCGCGCGTCTCTTCCGTGAGCGGGCACGCCAGCACGACGTAGTCGGCCTGTGCGACCGCTTCGCGGATGCGATCGAAGCGCAGCGTCTCATCCGCCTCACCCGCCGGCCGTCTGGAGCGATTGACCGCCACGACGCGCATACCGAATGCGCTGGCGCGGACGGCAAGCGCCCGTCCGATCCGCCCGAACCCGACGATGCACACGGTCTTGCCGGCCAGCTCACCATGCGGAACGCGGGAGCGAAACAGGTCGCCCCAGTTCGCGGACGTGAAGTTTGCCACCGCACGCGCCAGGCCGATCTCGTGTTCGAGCATGCCAGCCATCACGAATTCGGCGATCGGAATCTCGTGCTCATGCACGTTGCAGACGATCGTCTCTGTCGGCAGGCGCTGGAGCTCGATGCCATCGACGCCGGCGCCCGAACATTGCAGGAGCCGGCAATGGATGGCGGCGATGTCCGCCTCGGAAAAGCGGATGGAGACCGCGGCATCGACTTCGAGCGGCCCGTTGCGCGTCGCGCGCGTGTCGTCATCGCGCAGGATCTCGGCGTCGAACGGCAGCAGCGCGCGCAACTTTTCGGCGCGCGGTTGGGTGTTTCCCACCATCACGATCCGCATCAGCGCTTTCCCCGCGCGAGCGCTTCGCCCTCGCCGATCAGCCGCGCCAGCTCGGCGCAGTCGGTATCGTCGAGGTCGAGCAATGGCGGCCGCACCGGGCCGGCGCCCTGCCCGGTCACCTTCAATCCGGCCTTGATGATGGAGACGGCATTGCCGGCGCGCCGGCGACGGATGGCGGAATAGGGAATGTAGAACCTGTCGAGCAGATCGTCGCGCCGAAGCCGGTCGTTGGCGGCAACCGCGTCGTAGAACGCCTGCGCAATCGCCGGCGCGAATGAAAAAACGGCCGAGCTGTAGGCGGTGATGCCGATGGCGAACGTCTGCGCGGCGAGCATCTCCGCGGTCGGCGCGCCGTTGATCAGGACGAGCCGATCGCGCGTCCGCCGCGCCATCTCGATCATCGCGTCGAGATCGCCGGTGCCGTCCTTCAGGCCGATCACGGTCGGGCACGTCTCAGCCAGCCTGAGGATGCCGCCGACCTTGAACACGCCGTTGTCGCGGCTGTAGACGATCAGCGGCAG
>CAYOUO010000074.1:0-3040 GCA_964407155.1 uncultured Hyphomicrobiales bacterium
TACACGCTCTATCGCGGCATCGTGCTCGGCATCGCCGGACTGCTCGCGCTGTTCATGACGGTGGTGGTGGTCGTCAAGGGAACCGCGATGTTTCCGGCGACCGCGACGCTGGCGTGGGCGGTCGTCGTCTACCTCGGCGTCGACTTCGGCTTCTGGAACCGCATTTTCAACATCGCGCCCGATGCCGACCAGAGCTGGCGCGCCGGCGCGGAAGTATTCCTCGCCGCCTCGCTCCTCATCTTCAGTTACACCTATCTCAACCTCAACCGCTGGCACGTCCGCTACAGCCACGTGACGCTGGGCTGGCTCATCGGCCTCGCCGTGCTGCTCGGAGTCGCGATCATCGAGCCGTCGGTCGCCGCCGGTATCGCCCGCTTCTCGATCGGCATGACGGCGATCCTCGGCTTCGGCGTCATCGTGTGGCTGGCCACCCACAAGTACGACCGCGCGATCATGCTCATCCCGACGTGGGTGCTGCTCCTGGTGTGGACGCTCGGCGCGTGGCTGACCGTCACCGGCAGCCTCATCAGCGACGTCGTCCAGCCGGCGCTCGCCGGCGGGCTCGTGCTCATCGTCCTCCTCATCGGCTTCACCGTGCTGCAGCACGCCTTCGCCGGCGGCGTCATCACCGCCGGTCCGCTCGGCGACACCGAGCGCAAGGCGCTGGCGCTGACCGGCGCCGGCGACATCGTGTGGGACTGGGATGTGCCGCGCGACCGTATCTACAGCGGCCCCGAGGCCGAAGACCTGCTCGGCCGCCCGCGCGGCTCGCTGGAAGGCCCCGCCCGCGACTGGCTGGAGATCCTGCACCCGGCCGACCGCGACCGCTTCAAGACAACGCTCGACACCGCGGTCGAACTGCGCCGCGGGCGCATCTCGCAGGACTTCCGCCTGCGCAGCGAGGACGGCCACTACCGCTGGTTCCACCTCCGCGCCCGGCCGGTCCTCGGCAGCGACGGCGAGGTGCTGCGCTGCGTCGGCACGCTGCTCGATGTGACGGAGGAGCGCAACGCCGAGGAGCGGCTGCTGCACGACGCGGTGCACGACAATCTCACCGGCCTGCCCAACCGCGAGCTGTTCGTCGACCGCCTGGGCGCCGCGATCACGCGCGCCAACGCCGAGAACGCGGCGCGGCCGTCCGTGTTCATTCTCGACATCGACCGCTTCAAGCAGGTGAACGACGGATTCGGCATTGCCGTCGGCGATTCGATCCTGCTCACCATCGCCCGCCGGCTGGCACGGCTCCTGAAGCCGCAGGACACCCTGGCGCGGCTCGCCGGCGATCAGTTCGCCTTCCTGCTGATTTCGGAGACGCAGCCGGAGCGCATCGCCGCCTTCGCCGAATCCGTGCGCCGCACGCTGCGCGCGCCGATCACGCTGGGCGAGAAAGAGATCTTCCTCACCGCCTCGATCGGCATCGCCATGCACGACGGCAAGCAGAACGACGCCGAGGAGCTGATCCGCGACGCCGAGATGGGCACTTTCCACGCCAAGAGGCTCGGCGGCGACCGCATCGAGGCTTTCCGGCCGGCGCTCCGCCAGCACGGCAGCGACCTGGCAACGCTCGAATCCGATCTGCGGCGGGCGCTCGGCCGCGAGGAAATCAAGGTGCTCTACCAGCCGATCGTGCGGCTGGAGGACAAGACCATCGCCGGCTTCGAGGCGCTCGTGCGCTGGGACCATCCCAAGCTCGGCCGCATTCCGCCGAGCGATTTCGTGCCGCTCGCCGAGCGCACCGGTCTCATCATTCCGCTCGGCCTGTTCGTGCTCGACCGTACCGCCCGCCAGCTCGCGGAATGGCAGGAGACGCTCGGCCGCAGCACCGAGCTTTTCGCCAGCGTCAATGTCTCCAGCCGCCAGCTTCTGCGGCACGACCTGATCAACGACGTGAAGTCGGTGCTGGTGCGCCAGAACATCCGGCGCGGGTCGCTGAAGCTCGAGGTGACCGAAAGCCTGGTCATGGAGAACCCCGAGTATGCCGCGCAGGTGCTGTCGCGCGTGCGCGAGCTCGGCGCCGGGCTGTCGCTGGACGACTTCGGGACCGGCTACTCGTCGCTCTCCTATCTCCAGCGTTTCCCGTTCGACACGATCAAGATCGACCAGACGTTCGTGCGCGGCCAGGGTCCCGGCGACCGGCGCGTCATCCTGCGCTCGATCATCCAGCTCGCTCACGACCTCGGCATGGATGTGGTGGCGGAAGGCGCGGAGTCGGAGACCGACGCCGACGAGCTGCGCGATCTCGGCTGCGAATACGTGCAGGGCTTCGTCTACGGGCAGCCGATGACCGCCTCCGAGGCCAGCCGCCTCATCTTCCGCAAGCCCGAGACGGACGAGGAAGAAGAAGACGAGCGCCAGGAGGTCCGGGCCTGAAGCTTGACATCCGGCCACGGGCGACCGCATCACCAGCCATGGCCATCAAGCCGCCTCTCAAGGTCCTCCTGTGCAGCCCGCGCGGTTTCTGCGCCGGCGTGGACCGCGCCATCCAGATCGTCGAGCTGGCGCTGCAGCGCTTCGGGGCGCCGGTCTATGTCCGCCACGAGATCGTGCACAACCGCTACGTGGTCGACGGCCTGAAGCAGAAGGGCGCGGTTTTCGTCGAGACGCTCGATGAAGTTCCGCCGACCGAGCAGCCGGTGGTGTTCTCTGCGCACGGTGTCGCCAAGGCGGTGCCGGCGGAAGCCAGCCGGCGCAATTTCTTCCAGCTCGACGCCACCTGCCCGCTGGTCACCAAGGTGCATCGCGAGGCGGAGATCCATTTCCGGCGCGGGCGCGAGATCGTCCTGATCGGGCACGCCGGCCACCCCGAGGTCGACGGCACCATGGGGCAACTGCCGCTGGGCGCGATCCACCTGATCGAGACGGAGGCGGATGCGCGCGCCTTCCAGCCGGCCGCGCCCGGCAAGCCGCTCGCCTACATCACGCAGACGACGCTCTCCGTCGACGACACCGCGGCGATCGTGAATGCGCTGACCGCGCGCTTCCCGGACATCGTCGCGCCGCACAAGGAAGACATCTGCTACGCCACCACCAACCGGCAGGA
>CAYOUO010000075.1:0-10103 GCA_964407155.1 uncultured Hyphomicrobiales bacterium
CGCACCGCCGCCGGTGCTGCCGTGAAGTCGTGGCTGGTGGAACCAGCTGTTGCGGGGCTTGCTCCCGGCCGCTCGATCGGGTTTCGTAGCGCCGTCGCCTCGCCGCCGGTGGAAGCGACGCAAGTGTCGCTCGATCTCACCGGTCGCCAAGGGACCTGATGCCGAAAGTCAGGGGGCGCACGCTCCGCGTTCTTTACAGTGCCGATGAAATCGCCACGCGAAATCTCGCACTCGCTGCCGAAATTGCCGCCGCCGGCTACAACAACCTCCTCGTGGTCTCGGTCCTCAAGGGCAGCTTCGTCTTTGCCGCAGACCTGATCCGCGCGCTGCACGGCGTCGGGCTCGCCCCCGAGGTCGAGTTCATCTCGCTGTCGAGCTATCAGGCCGGAACCACGTCCTCCGGCAAGGTGAAGCTCGTCCGCGACATCGAGAGCGACGTCCACGGCCGCGACATTCTCCTCATCGACGACATTCTGGAATCGGGGCGCACGCTGGCCTTCGCCCGTGATCTCATGCTGAAGCGCGGCGCCCGCCGTGTCGGCGTCGCCGTTCTGCTCGAAAAGCCCGGCAAGCTTGCCCAGCCGATGAAGGCCGATCACGTCGGCTTCGTCGTGCCCGATCTTTTTGTCGTCGGCTACGGCATGGACGTCGGCCACGCCTTCCGCGAGCTGCCCTACGTCGGCGTGGTCGAGGCCGCTAAAGCGCCTCGAGCAGGCGTTCGAGGCAGTCGCGTTCGAAAGCGGGCAGGGTGGTCTCGCCGGGATGCTTCCGAATCGCGCCGAAAATCTCGCGGGCGCGCTGCCTATCGATCGCGTCGGGAACCGTGATCCCCGGCTTGCGCGTCGGCTGCTCAGAGACCTTTGCCGACCGCCTCAGGCGTAACCGATACTCGGCTTGCTCACCCTTCCCACGCGTCCCTCGCGCCGTGCCGGATGTGAAGGACGTCGATATGCGGTCAATATCGCCGCCCGCTCGGTGAAGCGGAGTTCATGCGACGTCGAGGCGTCTCCACAAGTCCCGCATCTGCTCATCGAAGACGAACGCGCCACGGCGGGCCTGCTCAAGGCCTTCGTTGACCGCGGCTCGCTCGTGGTCCGTCATCGTATAGATGCCGGACCGGCGCGCGGCGATCTTTCGCGCGTATGCCGCGAGTTCGGCCTGGTCTTCCTCGGGCCATGTCTCTGCCGAGGCAATAAGATCTTTCAGCCGCTTGTTCGTAGTCCAATCATATCACAATGAGCGCTGAACAGGATGAGGCCGCAAGGTGAAGCTTGTGGGCGCAACCTTAAAACTGCTCGAGCAGGCGTTCGAGGTAGTCGCGTTCGAAAGCGGGCAGGGTGGTCTCGCCGAGACGCTTCCGAATCGCATCGAAAATCTCGCGGGCGCGCTGCGTATCGATCGCGTCGGGAACCTTGACCGAGGTGCCGAGATCGGCGCCCGGGCCGGGCATCGGCCGGCCGAGCGGATCGGTGTTGCCCTGACCGCCGCCCGAGCCCATGCCTGAGCCGTTCGCGGTGGCGCGGCCGGCGAGCTGCTGGGCCAGGCCCTGCGCGCCCTGGCGCAGCGAATCGAGCGCGTCGGATTGCTCGTTCACCGCCGCGCCCGGCTGCTGGTGATCGAGCGCTTGCGCCGCGCGGCCCATCGAATTGCCGGCCTGTCCGAGCTTGCCGTTCGGCGGCATGCCGGCGCCCTGCATCTCGCCGAGCAGCTTGCCGAGCGCGTCGCCGAGTGCCTGCTGCCCCGATTGCAGGTCCTTCAGCGCCTGCTTGAGCTGGTCTTCGGTGAGCGGCTGGCCTTGGCCGTTCTGGCCGCGCTGCGCGCCAAACGTCTGGTTCATCAGCTCCTGCTGCTTGCGGATCATGTCGCCGAGCTGGTTTAGCTGCTGCATCGCCTGTTGCGTGGCCGGGTCGCCGGGGCCCTGCTGTCCCGTCTGAAGATTCTCCATCATGTTCTGGAGCTGGCTCAGCATCTGCCGCGCCGCATCGCGCGCCCCGGTCTTCGCCAGGTTCTCGATGTTGTCCATCATCTTCGCCAGGTCTTCGGGCCTGATCGCCTGCGCGTTCGGGTTCGGCAGGCCGGCGCTGTCGGGGTTTTTCATCGCCTGTTCGGCCATCGCCTGCATGAACTTCGACAGCGCTTCGCGGAGCTGCTGGGTCAGCCGCGAAATCTCATCGTCGGAGGCGTTGTTCTGCAGCGCCTGCTGCAGCGCATCCTCCGCCGCCCTGAGCTGCTCGGCGGCGAGCGCGCGGTCGCCGTCCTCGATGCCGAGCGCGATCTGCCAGAGATAGTCGACCACGCCGCGCAGGTCGTCGTCGCTGCGCGAATCGAGCAGGCGGTAGTAGGCGCTCCGCAGCAGGAGATAATTGCCGACGTCGGCGATGCCGGTGGCGGGCGCCGTGGTCAGCGCATCCAGCCCGTCGGCCACGTCCGGTGCGGCGTTGGCATCGAGCGCGAGCCTGCCGCGCTGCTCCACCACCGCCCGCGCCAGCGGATTGGTGAAGGGGCGTGCCGGCAGCGTGAATTCGACCGGGGCGCTGCGGCCTTCCTGGCCCGCATCGTCGCGCGCGACCAGCGTCATCTTCACCTTCGCGCCCGCCCACGGATGGGCGCTGAGGTCGCGGGTGGTTTCGCCGGTCCCGCTGCGGGCATGCAGTTCGGGCAGGGCGAGTGGCAGCGACGGCGGTCCGTAGAGCGGACGGGTCTCCGGCGCGCTGCTCGCAGACAGCGCGATCTCGCCGGCCGCGGAAGCGACGCCATAGTCGTCGCCCACCGAATAGGTGAGATGGAGCGCGCCGCTCAATGCCGCCTTCGGTTCGCCGACCAGCGCGATCGTCGGCGGCTTGTCCGGCACGACGCTGAAGTGCCAGGTCGCGAGGTCGCGGCCGCCCTTGCGGACGGTGACGTTCGTCGCCGTCGCCAGCGGCACGCGATGTTCCTGCGGCAGGGCGGCGGCTGGCGCTGCCGTCGCATTCGCGGCGGTCACCGGGGCCGGCTGTGACGGTGCGGACGGCACGGTCGTGGTCGCGCCGCTGCCGCTCGTCGCCGCGACCTCGATGTCGCCGGCGGCGTCGGTCCTCACCGTCATCACGCTGCCGGCCGGGACCGAGTAGCGGTTGCTCTCGGGCTTGACCGTCTCGCCGGTGAGAAAGATCGGCGGACGGCCGGTGTAGGCGGGCGGCGTCACCCAGGCGTCGATGCGGGCTTCCGCCAGCGTCGGCGGCGCCGGTGCGCGGAAGGCGTCGGCGAGCCGCGTCCAGCGCTGGTCGCCGGCCACGAAAAATGCAGCGACGGCAAGCAGGATCGCGAAATAGCGGAGGGCGTAGGGATCGCGGTCCCTGAGCCGCGGCGCCGGGAAGCCGGCGCGGACCCGTTCCAGCGCGCCGAGCAGCCGCCGGCGGTGCGCCTGCCAGAGTTCGGTGCTCGCCGCGTCGCCACCGGCCGCCAGCCGGTCGCTGAACGCGGTCGCCGGCCGGTGCGCCGCGCCTGTCGCCTGCTCGACGCGTGCGAAGGCTGCCGCGCGGGTCGGCACCGGCATGCGCACCAGCGCACCGACCCCGCCGAGGAGCGCGAGGCCGAATGCAGCCACCACGACCCAGCGCAGGGCATCGGGCAGGGCCTGCCACAGGCCCAGCCACGACAGTGCCGCGAACAGCGCCGCCTCTGCCATCAGCATTGCCGTGATCGGCCACACCGTCTCGAAGATCAGGTTGAGGCGGGCGCGGCGCACGGCGCGCGCGATGCGCGCGGCGGCTTCCGCCTCGCTCAGCGCAGGCGTGCGCACTGCGGTGCCGGCACTGCCACGGGGCTGCGCAAGGGCTGGCGCCTGTGTGTCGAGGTCGCTCACCTAACCTCCGCTCTACCACCCCTCGGCAGGAACCTAGCACACCCGGCGGCGAATGCGATGGCAGGGCCGGGCACCTGCGGGCGCGCCAGCGGCACCTCCCCGGGGCAGCCTCAGGCAAGCCAGGGCGCGATGCGGTCGAGGCCGATCAGTTCGTCGTAGGTCTGGCGCGGGCGCACCACCGCCCACGCGCCGCCATTCACCAGCACCTCGGCTGCCAGCGTGCGGCTGTTGTATGTCGACCCCTGCACCGCCCCGTAAGCCCCTGCCGTCATGACTGCCACGAGGTCGCGCTCGGCCAGCGGCGGCAAGGCGCGGTCGAGCGCGAGGTAATCGCCGGTCTCGCAAATCCCGCCGACAACGTCCGCAATCACGGTCTGCGCGCCCGGTGCCGGCTCGCGCACCGGCCGGATGTCGTGGTGTGCCTCGTACAGTGTCGGGCGAATGAGATCGTTCATCCCGGCGTCGACGATGACGAAAGTCTTTGCCGCTCCGGTCTTCACGTAGACCACCTCGGCGACCAGGATCCCGGCGTTGCCCACGAACACGCGCCCCGGCTCGAACAGGATGCGGGCACCGAGGTTGCCGAGGCGCCGCCGCACGATTTCGGCATACGCCGCCGGCGCCGGAGGCGGCGGGTCGTCGAGCCGGTAGGGGATGCCGAGACCGCCTCCCGCATCGACGTGGTCGATGACGTGACCGTCCGTCCTCAGATCGCGGACGAGGTCCGCGAGCCTTCCGTAAGCTTCGTCGTAGGGAGCAAGGTCGGTGATCTGGCTGCCGATGTGCATGTCGACGCCGGAGACCCTCAGGCCGGGCAAGGTCGCGGCATAGCGGTAGATTTCGCGCGCTCGCTCATAGGGGATACCGAACTTGTTCTCGGACTTGCCGGTGGTGATCTTGGCGTGCGTGCGCGCATCGACGTCGGGATTGATGCGGAGCGCAATCGCAGCGGTGCGTCCACGGGAGGCGGCGATCTCCGAAATGCGGTCAAGCTCCGGCTCCGACTCGACGTTGAAGCAATAGATGCCGGTGTCGAGGGCGAAGGCGATTTCCCGCCCGGTCTTGCCCACACCCGAAAAGACGATGCGGTCTGGCTTCGCCCCCGCCGCCAGCGCGCGGCGCAATTCGCCTTCGGAGACCACGTCCACCCCGGCGCCTTCCCTGATGAAGGTAGTGAGCACCGACTGGTTCGAGTTCGCCTTCATTGCGTAGCAGATGAGGACCTCGAGATCGCTGAAGGCTTCGCGGAAGACGCGGTAGTGGCGCGTCAACGTCGCCGTCGAGTAGCAATAGAACGGCGTCCCGACCGCCTTGGCGATCGTGGGCAGGGGCACGTCCTCGGCGTGCAGCACGCCGTTGCGGTACGCGAAGTGATTCACGAAAGCGGACTTCCGGCTATTTCAGCAGCGGATCGAGACCGAATGACTTGTTCGGCTTGGCGATGCCATCGGTCTTTGTCGTCGTGTCGGCTGGCTGCGACGTCTCCGGCGCCGGTTTGACTGCCGCGTTCGGCGCGTCCAGCGGTCCCTTGCGTCCGCAGCCCGCCATTCCGACCGCCGCGGCAACGACGGCGACTACCAAAGCACGCCTCAGGAAACGACGGTCCACGGCCAACCCCCAAGCGTTCGCGGCGCGAGCCGGCATCGCCTGAAGGCCGGCGGCGCTACCATTCCAACGGCAGCGCGAAATCGTCAAGCCTTCCCGCGCGCCCGGTCCGTCGAATCCCGCTCGCGATCGAGCTGCTTCAGCCAGCGGCGCGCCTGTTTGCGCACGTTTTCCGGAGCCGTGCCGCCGTAGCTCGTCCGGCTTTTCACCGACTGCCGGGCGCCAAGAACGTCATAGACCGCCATGGAAATTCCGGGTTCGACCGCCTGCAGGGCGTCGAGCGGCAGCTTCTCGAGCGGCAGCCGCCGTTCCTCCGCTTCGGCGACAATGCGTCCTGTCACCTCGTGCGCCTGACGAAACGGCATGTCGAGCGTCCGCACCAGCCAGTCGGCGAGATCGGTGGCGGTGGCGTAGCCGCTGCCTGCCGCCTTCGCCAGCGCCTTCTCGTTGGGCTCCATGTCGCGCACCATTCCCGTGACGGCGGCGATGGCGAGTTCCAGCGACCGGAAAGCGTCGAACGCCGGCTCCTTGTCTTCCTGCATGTCCTTGGCATAGGCGAGCGGCAGGCCCTTCAGCACCACCAAGAGGCCGGTGAGCGCGCCGACGATGCGGCCGCTCTTGGCGCGCACGAGTTCGGCTGCATCCGGGTTGCGCTTCTGTGGCATGATCGAGGAGCCGGTGGTGAAGCGGTCGGACAGCCTGACGAAGCCGAACTGCGGCGCCGACCAGATGACGATCTCTTCGGCGAAACGCGAAAGATGAATCGCGCAGAGGCTGGCGGCGGCGAGCGCCTCGACCACGAAGTCGCGATCGGAAACCGCGTCGAGCGAGTTTGCGGTCGGCTGTGCGAAGCCAAGTTCGGATGCCGTCATCGTCCGGTCGATCGGAAAGGAGGTGCCGGCGAGTGCCGCCGAGCCGAGCGGCGATTCGTTCAGCCGCGCGCGCGCATCGATGAAGCGGCTGCGGTCGCGCGCCAGCATTTCGACGTAGGCCAGCAGATGGTGGCCGAAAGTCACCGGCTGCGCGACCTGCAGGTGCGTGAAGCCGGGCATGACCACGGCGGCCGCCGCAAGCGCCTTTTCGGCGAGCGCCCGCTGCAGCGCCGCCAGTGCAGCGTCGGTGGCGTCGATTGCATCGCGCACCCACAGCCGCATGTCTGTCGCGACCTGGTCGTTACGCGAGCGCGCGGTGTGCAGCCGGCCCGCCGCCGGCCCGATCAGTTCGGCGAGCCGTGCCTCGATATTGAGGTGGATGTCTTCCAGCGCGCGCGAAAACGTAAAGGTCCCTGCTTCGATTTCGCGCAGAATCGTGTCTAGACCGTCCTCGATCTTTGCGGCATCGTCCGCCGCGATGATCCCCTGACGGGCAAGCATCCGGGCATGGGCCTTCGATCCCGCGATGTCCTGACGGTAGAGTTCCCGGTCGAAATCGATCGACGCGTTGATCTCCTCCATGATGGCATCGGGGCCTTCGGCGAAACGGCCGCCCCACATGCGGTTCTTCATGATCGGACCTTTTCGCGCATTAGGCTGACAGAATGGCGTTGATGCTAAGCAGAGTTCCCGGCGGGCTGATCATCGCCGCGGCCGCCGTCGCCGGACTGCTCGCCGGCGGGATCGGGGTATATGTCAGGCAGTCGGGCGATAGCAACGTCTCCGCGACAGTCAACTGCGACGCCGCTGTTGCCGCCGCCGGCCGGCTGTCGGGACTGGCGACGGGCGAAGTAGCTGCTTTCCAGCCGAGCAGGAAGGCGGAAAACTTCGCCGATCTCGCGTTCAAGGATGCGGACGGCAAGGATGCCACGCTCGCCGCCTTCGCCGGCCGCATCGTTCTCGTGAACTTGTGGGCGACATGGTGCGTTCCCTGCCGCACCGAGATGCCAGCGCTCGACCGGCTCCAGGCGGCGAAGGGCGACGCGCGGTTTGCGGTGGTTCCCGTAGACCTCGATGTGAAGGGACCGGCCGCAGCCCGCGCCTTTCTGGACAAGATCGGCGTGACGCATCTTCCCCTCTATTCCGATCCCGATATGAACGTGTTCAACGAACTCAAACGCCGGGGCCTGACACTCGGACTGCCGACATCCCTCCTGCTCGATGGCAAGGGGTGCCGCCTTGGCATCGTGGAGGGTCCGGCTGCGTGGGATTCCGCCGACGCGCAGGCCCTTATCGAGGCCGCGAAGGCCGGGTAGGCGTTACGCCACCTGTCGCTCGACTGCAGCGCGGTTCGCGTCCTCCGGCGGGCTGTCCACCTCGACGCGGTTGCGGCCCTGCAGCTTGGCGCGGTAGAGCGCGAGATCGGCGGTCTGCAGAAGCGTATCGAGTGTAACGCCCACACGCGCGGCGGCCACTCCGGCGCTGATCGTCACCTGGCAGCCGTCGGTGTCAGTGCACGTCCTGACGAAGGCGGCCCTGATCCTCTCGGCTGCGATGTAGGCGGCGCCGACGCTCGCACTCGGCAGCAGGGCACAGAACTCGTCGCCGCCGAGGCGCCCGACGATGTCGGTGCTGCGCAGCGTGTGAAGCGCCGCAGCGCCGAAGTCCTGGAGCACCTTGTCGCCACGGGCGTGGCCGAACGTGTCGTTGATGCCCTTGAACCCATCGACGTCGAACAGAATGATCGCAAGCCGCGGCTCATCGCCGAGAGCCGCGATCATCGCTTCGCTCCGCTCGTAGAAAGCGCGCCGCGTGGCGACGCCGGTCAGGGCATCGATGGATGCGGCGAGACGATGCGCCATCTCGTTGCGCTCGCGCGCCATCGCCACCGTGAAAATCGAGGTGCCAACGACGAAGGCGAGTGTCTCGAGATGAACGAAGGCCAGCCAGCTGTGCAGGATGGCGATGCCGGCCGAGGTATCGCTCTCGAAGAAAAACAGGTCGACCGCGCCGAACACGCAGGAGCCGGCGTGGAGGAGAAGCAGGACGACCAGTGGCCACCGCGCGCTCAGCTGCTCCTCGCGGCCACGCCAGAACTCGTAGGCGGCGCCGGAAAGAAACAGCGCGCTCAGCGTCAGGTTGAGGCCGATCTGCAGCGCTGCGGAATCGCGGAAGACCGGCGATATCATCGCGATCAGCCAGATCGCCGGCCCGGCGCCCACCACGGTGAAGTCCACGTCGCGGCGATTGACGGCACGCGACGACGCCCAGATAAGCGCCGGGCTGAGATTGAGCAGCGTGATGCCGACGATCATCTGGGCAGAGCCGGGTGAAATCGTGGACGTGGCCATCATCGGCACGCTGGCGCCGAGGAGAAGGTCGGCAATCGCCCACCACAGCACGCCGCGCGCTTCCTCCGTCTGCATCCACGCGAAGACGAGGAACACACCGCTGACTGCGGCCACGAAGCCGCCGGCCGTCAGAAGTGTCGGGAGATCGAAAGTCATGCAGTCGCCCTCAACCAACGCAGCAGCATCCGGCTGCTGGCCCTTGAAGACGTTGTCTTTACTAGCAGGTCGTTGATTTCCTCCTTAGCAGATAGATGAAAAGGCAGGGATGCGCGTTAGCGCTCGCGTAACCATGACCGCGCCGTGGATGGGAAGGTCAGCGGGTCGGCACGGGTTTGGCGCCGCTGTAGTCGTAGAAACCGCGGCCGGTCTTGCGGCCAAGCCAGCCGGCCTCGACATATTTCACCAGAAGGGGGCAGGGCCGGTACTTTGAGTCGGCCAGGCCCTCGTGCAGCACCTGCATGATCGACAGACACGTGTCGAGACCAATGAAATCGGCAAGCTGCAACGGCCCCATCGGATGGTGCGCGCCAAGCCTGAGAGCGGTGTCGATCGCTTCGACCGTGCCCACACCCTCGTGCAGGGCGTAGATCGCCTCGTTGATCATCGGCACCAGAATGCGGTTGACGATAAACGCGGGAAAATCCTCGGCGCGGATCGCCGTCTTCTGCAGACGCGCGGTCAGCTCCCGCGCCGTCTCGTAGGTGGCGTCCGCGGTGGCGATGCCGCGGATGACCTCGACCAGCTCCATCTTGGGAACCGGGTTCATGAAATGAATGCCGATGAACTTCTCCGGCCGATTGGTGGCCGCCGCCAGTCGCGTGATCGAGATCGACGAGGTGTTGGTGGCGAGCAGCGCCTCGGGCTTCAGCGCCTTCGAAATATCGCGGAGGATGCCCCGCTTCACCGCTTCGTCCTCGACCGCGGCCTCGATCACCAGATCGGCGTCAGCAAATGCGGCATAGCTGTCGGCGGCCGCGATCCGGGTCAGGGCGCTGGCCTTTTCCGCTTCCGTCAGCTTTCCCGCGGCGACCTGCCGCCCAAGGTTGGCCTCGATATGGGCGATCGCGGCATGGACGCGGTCGCCGCTCACGTCGTGGATGAGAACCCGGTAGCCTGCGAGCGAAGCGACCTGCGCGATGCCGCTGCCCATCTGGCCGGCGCCGACCACGCCGATCGTGCGTATCTCTTGTGTCATGGCGAGAACCTGAAGCGGTCTTGAAACCCGATGTCTAGAGTGCTTTTTCGAGTGCCGGGAGCAATTCGTAGAGATCGCCGACGAGGCCGTAATCCGCGATGGAGAAGATGGGGGCCTCGGGGTCCTTGTTGATGGCGACGATGACCCTGGCTTCCTTCATGCCGGCAAGATGCTGGATGGCCCCGGAAATGCCAATGGCGACGTAGAGGTCGGGGGCCACGATCTTGCCGGTCTGC
>CAYOUO010000076.1:0-4286 GCA_964407155.1 uncultured Hyphomicrobiales bacterium
CGAGCACCGCGTCGCAAGCCCGGAATCCCGTGAGCCCGCGCGCGGCACGCGCGGCCGGCCGCGCGGCATTGAGGATCGATCCCTCCGGGATATGCACCTCTATCGGCCGATAGAATCCCGCATTGTTCGGAATGTCGTCGCTGACGATGCAGCGAACCCCCGCATAAACCGCAGCACGGGTGAACGATCGCGTCGCGTTGAGGGCCGATCGCACCTGGCCGGATGTGCCAGCGAAATCCGCAGTCAGCCGGTCGCCCTCGACCGTCACCTTCACGGCGATCCGGATCGGTCCCGATCCGAAGCCGTCGTCGTCGATGTAATCCTCAAAGGCGTAAGTGCCATCCGGCAGCACTTCCAGTTCTGAACGCAGCCGCTGTTCGCTGTAGTCCAGAAGCTCAGCCATGATTCCGGTCAGAGCGCCGCGGCCATAACGTTCCGCCAAAGCGTGCAAACCCCGTTCGCCAACGTGGCAGGCGGCGAGCAGCGCCTCGAGATCGCCGAGAACAACATCGGGAATGCGGACATTGCGCAAGAGGATCGCAATCAGCGTCTCGTCTCTCCTCCCTCCGTCGAAGAGCTTCAACAAGGGGATCTGGAGCCCCTCCTGAAAGATCTCCGTGGAATCGACCGCGTTGCCGCCGGCGACGCGGCCGCCAATTTCCGCGAAATGAGCAACGCAGGCGGCGTAACCCAACAGCGTCCCCTCGAAGAACACCGGCTTGATCAGGAAAATGTCGGGCAGGTGCATGCCGCCTTCGTCCGGATCGTTGAGTATGAAGATATCGCCCGGATTGATGTTGCCGGCGTACTTGCGGCGCAGCGCTTCCAGCGCGTCGGGGATGGATCCAAGATGCAGCGGGATGCCGCAGCCCTGCGCCACCACCTGGCCGTCCGCGTCGCAAACGGCGGTCGAGAAATCCATGTTGTCGCGCACGACCTGCGAATGCGCGGTGCGCACGATGGTTGTCGTGAGTTCGTCGGCGAGCGCCTCCAGGCCGCCCCTGACGACTTCAAAGGCGATTGGATCGGAGATCGCCGCGGCGGTTTGTGGGCGAGGGTTCATGCATTGCGCTCCAGCACGATCGCGCCGCCGGCGTCGAGCGCAGCCAGCCAACCCGGAGGAATAAGAGTGGTGGCGTCCATCTCCTCCACAATCGCGGGACCAGCCAGCACGCCATCGGCCAGCGACGATCTGTCGATGACCCGCGTCGCAAGAAACCCGGTGTCGCGCCCGAAGTAGGCCTGCCGCGATGTTTGGGCGCGATTTGCAGAGCCCGCGAACCGCGTCAGGCCGTTTCTGTCAGCGCCGGCCTGCGGCACATGCGCCTTGACGCGCAGGTTCAGGATTTCGAGCTTCTGTCCGTCGCCGCGATGACCGTAGCTGCGCTCGTGCTCGTCGGCGAAATGATCGGCAAGCAGTGTCAGCGTCTGGGGCCCGATGGGCCCGGCATGCACGGCGACGCGCAATTCGGAAGACTGTCCGCGGTAGCGCATGTCCGCATATCGATCGAGCAGCACGCTCGAAGCCGGGTATCCGCTATCGGCGAAGAGCCGCACCAGTTCCGATTCGAGGTTGGCGAAATGCGTTGCAAGATCCGTCGCGGCGAGATCAGCGCGGTTGCCGATCGAGGCCACCGCGTGCTGCTGGATTTCTGCGACCAGCAAGCCGATGGCGCTGAACAAACCCGGATTGGGCGGTATCAGCACGGTGTTCATCTGGAACTCGTCCGCCATCGCCGCCGCATACATCGGCCCCGCACCGCCAAACGCCACCAGCGCGAAATCACGCGGATCGCGCCCGCGCTGGCTGGTCACCGCCTTCACCGCCTTGCTCATGGCAGAAACCGCGATGCGAAACGCGCCATACGCGGCTTCATGAAGGTCGAGACCGAGTGGATCGGCAAAGTGGGAGCGGAGTGCATTACGCGCCCGTTCGGCATCGATCTTCAGCGACCCACCAGCAAGCGCGGTCGTGCTGAGATAGCCGAGCACGACATTGGCGTCCGTCAGCGTCGGCAGCTCTCCGCCACGCCCGTAACAGGCAGGCCCCGGAGATGCGCCGGCGCTGCGCGGTCCGACACGCGCGCTGCCACCGTCGTCGACCCAGCAGATGCTGCCGCCACCCGCACCAACCTCCGAAATATCGATCGACGGCACGCGGATGACATATCCGCCACCGCCTGCGAGACCATGCCCGGCGTTCATTCCGCCGCCGACTTCATATTCCGGTGCATCGAACCACTCGCCGTTTTCGATCAGCGAGGCCTTCGCGGTGGTGCCGCCCATATCGAAGCTGACGACGTTGGGACGGTCGGTCCGCCGTGCCAGGTCGCGCACCGCGATGATGCCCGCAGCCGGCCCCGATTCGATCATCTGCACGGGTTTGACCCGCGCCGCGGAAGCGCCGATCAGGCCGCCCGACGACTGCATGATCTCAAGACGCGCCGATGTTCCGATCGCGCGCAGATCGCGTTCAAGGTCGCCGATATAGGCGTCGACGAGCGGCTGGACGTAGGCATTCACGACGGTCGTGCTGGTCCGCTCGTATTCCTTTATTTCCGGGAGAATGTCCGCGGAACTGGACACCGCCACGCCCGGCAGCAATCGGCGCAATTCCTCCGCGATCTCCCGTTCGACCGCGGGATTGGCGTAGGAGTTGATGAAGCAGACGGCGACCGATGCAACGGTCGCGCTTCGCAGCCGCTCGGCGAGCGCCGATACGTCTCCGGACGGCAGGGGGCGAATGATCGCGCCGGTCTGGTCCATCCGGAAATCGAGTTCGAACCGCAGGCGCCGCGGTACGAGCGGCGGCGGCTTCTGCCACGTCATGTCGTAGAGCGCCGGACGACGCATGCGGCCGAGCTCGAGCACGTCCCGAAAGCCGGTGGTCGTAACGAGCGCGGTTGATGCTCCCCGCGCTTCCAGGATCGCGTTCGTCGCGACCGTCGTGCCGTGAAGGATCGCGCGAATCTGGTCCGTTTCGATCCGGGCATTTCCGAGAAGCCGCGAAAGGCCGGTGATGACGGATTTGCCGAAATCAGGCGGCGAGGACAGCTGCTTGAGGGTGAAAATGCGGCCGTCGTCACCGGCCAGGACCATGTCGGTGAACGTGCCGCCGATATCGACGCCGAGCCGATAGCTCGGCCTGCTGCTGTCTGCCACTACGCCGCTCTCCGACCGGGCGAGAACTGCCGCAGACGATCAGCCAGCGCGGCAACGGTCGCGGCGTCGCCGCCGAAGGACAGCCGCACATGACCGGGCCCATGGAAGTAGCGGCCCGGCACCGTGGGAATGCCGAGCGCAAGCAGTTGTTCGAATGCTTCCGTCCCGGTCTTTGCCTCCGCCCGTTCGAAATTGGGAAACAGGAACGGCCCGGCTGCCGGTTTGACGCACGATATCCATTCCGATCCGGCGATCACGCCGATCAGGCGATCGCGAATGGCGCGGTATTGATCGCTGATGCCGGCGAGCCAATCCTGGGAGCCCGTGATCGCGGCCAGCGCGACCATCTGCTGGACGTATCCGAGATGCAGGCATTCCCACTCGATAATTCTGGCAACGCCATCGACAATTTCCGGCGCGGCGTGGACGTAGCCGAGGCGCCAGTTCGCCAGCGCATGCGACTTGCTGAGACTGCGCACCGTTACCAGTCGCCGCGCAGCGCCCGCGATGCCGGCGAGCGGCACGGTTGCCCGCTCGTAGGTCGCGTAGTGGAAAGATTCGTCGGAGAGGATCACGAGATCGTGCTTCTCGGCGATGGCCACGAGTCGCCGGAAATCTTCGCGGGTCGGAAGATAGCCCGTCGGATTTGTGGGATTGCAGATCAGCAGCATGCGCGTGCGGTTTGTAACCGCCGCTTCGATGCGGGCGATGTCCCACGCCCAGCCGTCTTCCTCGCGGCAGGCGACGTAGACCGGAACTCCGCCCGCCAATTTGAGCGCGCCGTCGAAGAAAAAGGTCGGTGTCGGGACCACGACCTCGTCACCCTGCGCGAGGAGAGCGCGGAAAACCGTGCTCAGTCCCTGCATCGCGCCGTTGGTCAGGACCAGTTCGCGTTCAGCGTCGATCGGCCGTCCTGTCTCCAGAGCGAAGCGTTCCGCGATCGCCTTGCGGAGTTCCGGCAGTCCGCGGGCGGGCCGCCGGTCCGGACCGGCCAGCGCCGCGATGGCCGCCTCGCGCACATGATCCGGCAGGGGAAGGACCGGACCACCGAAGAGACGGAGCCGGTTCGGCGGAGCAGCCGATGCGATGATTTCATCGGCTTCGCGCGAGCCCACGCGCTCGAG
>CAYOUO010000077.1:0-3299 GCA_964407155.1 uncultured Hyphomicrobiales bacterium
CATCGTCGCGATCTCGCGGCAAAGCCGGGAGACCGTCACCGGCGCAGCGATCTCGTCAGGCATTCTGCGCAGCGAGCTGGCTCGCCTGGTAGTCGGTGATCAGCGCGCCGATGAGCTCGTCGAGCGCCTCCCCGGACAGCACCTTGTCGAGCTGGTAGAGCGTGAGGTTGATGCGGTGATCGGTCACGCGCCCCTGCGGGAAGTTGTAGGTACGGATGCGCTCCGAGCGGTCGCCCGAACCGACCTGGCCCTTGCGCGTCGCCGAGCGCTCGCTGTCGAGCTTCTCGCGCTCGATCTCGAACAGCCGCGAGCGCAGAACGTCGAGCGCCTGCGCCCTGTTCTGGTGCTGCGAGCGCGACGACACCGTGACCGCGATGCCAGTCGGCACGTGCGTCATGCGCACCGCCGAATCGGTCGTGTTGGCGTGCTGGCCGCCCTTCGACGAGGCGCGCAGCGTCTCGACCTGGATGTCCTCCGGCTTGAGGTCGATGTCGACGTCCTCCGCCTCGGGCAGCACCGCCACCGTCGCCGCCGAGGTGTGGATGCGCCCCTGCGCCTCCGTCGCCGGCACGCGCTGCACGCGGTGCACGCCGGATTCGAACTTCAGCCGCGCGAATACGCCGCGGCCCTCGACCTTGGCGATGATTTCCTTGTAGCCGCCGACATCGCCCTCGCTCTCCGAGAGCACCTCGACCTTCCAGTTGTGCAGGTCGGCATAGCGCTGGTACATGCGGAAGAGATCGCCGGCGAACAATGCCGCCTCGCTGCCGCCGGTGCCGGCGCGGATTTCGAGGATGGCGCTCTTCTCGTCGGCGGCGTCCTTGGGCAGGAGGAGCACGCGGATCGTCTCCTCGAGTTCGGCGATCCGGGCGTCGAGCGTCTTCGCCTCCTCGCTCGCCATCGCGCCCATTTCCGGATCGGCCATCAGCGCGTCGAGGTCGGCGCGCTCCTTCTCGGCCTGCATCAATTCGGCGTTGGCGACGTTGATCGGCTCGATGTCCAGCCGCTCGCGCGACAGCTTGATGCGGGTCTCGCGGTCGACCGGCTGGGACAGCCGGTTGTCGATGTCGGCCAGCCGCGCGACCAGGCTGTTGATTTTCTCTCGGGGCAGCATGCCGGCTTAATAGGGGATGCCTTCCGCCTCGGCAAATGCGGCGATTTCCGGCCGCATCTGCGGCGTCCCGTCGGGCGCGTCGAGGAGCCCGTCCAGCCGGCGGGCAAGCTTGCCGACGTCGAGCGCAAGCGTCATTGCCTTCACCGGACCGATCGCGGCGGGCGACATCGACAGCGAGCGGTAGCCGAGCCCGATCAGCGTCATCGCCGCGAGCGGATTGCCCGCCAGCTCGCCGCAGAGCGTCACCGGCATGTCCTTGCCGGCGACGCGCACGATGGCGCGCAGCGCCCGCAGGAACGGCCGCGACAGCGGGTCGAAGCGCGAGGCGACCAGCATGTTGCCGCGATCGCTCGCCGCGAGAAACTGGATGAGGTCGTTCGAACCCACCGAGATGAAATCGGCCACGCCGGCCAGCCCGTCGAGCTGCCACAGCATGGCCGGCACCTCGATCATCGCGCCGAGCAGCACGCGCGTCGGCTCCGCGTGCCCGTGACGGCGCATGTGGGCGAGCTCGCGGTCGATGATGGCGCGCGTCTGCTTCACCTCGTCGAGTTCGGTCACCATGGGCAGCATGACGCGCAGCTCGCGGCCGCCCGCGGCGTGCATCAGCGCGCGCAGCTGCGTGCGCAGCAACCCCGGCCGGTCGAGCCCGAGCCGTATCGCGCGCCAGCCCATCGCCGGATTCTCTTCCTCGGCCGTGCGCATGTACGGCAGCACCTTATCGCCGCCGATGTCGAGCGTGCGGAAGGTGATCGGGCGCTCGCCCGCCGCCTCCATCACCGCCGCATAGAAGTGCGTCTGCTCCTTCAGCTTCGGCAGCGTCGCCGCGATCATGAACTGCAGCTCGGTGCGAAACAGCCCGATGCCCTCGGCGCCCGACTCCTCGAGATGCGGCAGGTCGACCAGCAGGCCCGCGTTCATCAACAGCGACACGCGCGTTCCGTCGCGGGTTATCGCCGGCTGGTCGCGCAGCAGCCGGTACTGTTCCTGGCGTTTTGCGCGGAAACGTACCTTCTCGGCATAAGCCGCCTCGATTTCGGCGCTCGGCCGGATGTGCACCTCTCCCGCCGCGCCATCGACGATGATCGCATCGCCGTTTTCCACCAGCGACACGACGTTTTCCGCGCGTCCGACGGTCGCCAGTCCGAGCGCCCGTGCCACGATGGCGACGTGGCTGGTCGGGCCGCCTTCCTCCAGCACGAGGCCGCGGATGCGCTCGCGGCCGTAGTCGAGCAGCTCCGCCGCGCCCATGGTGCGCGCCACGATGATGGCGTCCTTCGGCAGGGTATCGCCGGCGCCGTGCTCCTTGCCCATCAGCACGCGGAGCAGCCGGTTGGCGAGGTCGTCGAAGTCGTGCAGCCGCTCGCGCAAGAACGGATCGGACTGGCGCTGCAGCCGCGCCCGCATGTCGCTCTGCACCTTCTCCACCGCCGCCTCGGCGGACAGGCCATTGCGGATGGCCTCGTGCATGCGCCGGACCCAGCCGCGGTCGTAGGCGAACATGCGGTAGGCTTCCAGCACGTCGCGGTGCTCGCCGCTCTGGTTGATGTCATCGCGCGACAGGAGATCGTCGACGAACAGCCGGAGCGATGAGATCGCCTCGTCGAGCCGGCTCGATTCGTGCTCGACGTCCTCGCCGATCAGCGCCGTCACCACCACGCGCGGCTCGTGCAGCACGACGTGGCCGAGGCCCACGCCTTCGCCGAGCCCCACGCCGGAGAGCGCGATCGAGCGCTTGAGGTCGAGCGAGGTTCCCGGCCGGCCGAGGCTGGCGAGCTCGCCGACCGCAATCATCTCCGCCAGCACCATGGCGGTGGTCTGGAGCGCCTCGATCTCCTCCTCGTGGTAGTTCCGGTGCGCCCGATTCTGCACGACCAGAACGCCGAGAGTGCGGCCGGCCCTCAGAATCGGCACGCCGAGGAAGGAGGCGTAAATCTCTTCGCCGGTTTCCGGCAGATACTGGAACGCCGGATGGCTCTGCGCATCGGAAAGGTTGAGCGGCAGCGCGTCCTTGGCGATGACGCCGACGAGGCCCTCGCCGATGCGGAGCGATGCCTTGTGCACCGCCTCGCGCTTCAGGCCCTCGGTGGCGAACAGCTCCAGCACGCCGTCTGAGCGCAGCACGTAAGCCGAGCACACCTCGGCCACCATGTTGGCCGCGATCTGCGTGACGATCTTGTCGAGC
>CAYOUO010000078.1:0-6759 GCA_964407155.1 uncultured Hyphomicrobiales bacterium
GTTGGTGGGGCTAAAGAGGTTGAGCGCGAAGCTGTTGTCGATCGCGATCGGCCTGCCGTTGGAAAGATTGTTCTGAACGGAAGTAACGATCTGCATTCCGGCGTCGACGCCTTTGACGATCTCGATCTTGTCCGCGGAACGGCGGCCCGTCTGAACGAAGATCTGCTTCGCGATGAGCTTCGGCGCGGCGGTCTGCGGCGCAGCGCTGCCAGGACTCGCAGTGGCCGGAGCCGCGGCATTGCTGCTATCGGCGGGCGCCGGCGTCACCTGATAAACGTAGCTGCCGTAAAGGCTGATGGTCACGGCCGTCTGCGGCAGGGCGATGATGTTGGGCTCAGCCGGAAGCTGGACCTGAACCTGTACGAACTGCCCCGGCTGCAGACTGCGATCGGAATTGGCCACATGCGCCTCGACAGAGACCAGCCGCGACGTGGGATCGATCTTGGGATCGATCCCGGTGATCTTGCCGGAAAACTTGAGAGCCTCCCCGCTGAGGCCGACCTTGACCGGCTGTCCGACCGATAGCGCCGTAAGCTGCTGTTCCGGAACGGTGAAATCGACCTTCATGTCCGCGATGTTTTGCAGGGTGGCCACGACGGTGCCCGCCTGCAGATACTGGCCGACGTCGATCTTCGGGATTCCGATGGTGCCGCTGAAAGGCGCACTGATCGCCTTGAGCGCGATCGTGGCGTTGAGCTGGTCGAGCGCGCCGTGCGCCTGGTCGAGCTTGTTTTGCGCCGCCTGCAGATCGGCGACCGTACCCACGCTGCGATCGACGAGCGTCTTTGCGCGGGTCAGCGCATCCTGGCTCACCGCAACGGTCGATTGCGCGGCAGCGAGGCCCGCCCGATCCACGCTGTCGTCGATCTGCACCAGCAGCGCGCCGGCGGCGACGTTGTCATTGGCCTTGAAGTTGATGGATTTGACGATGCCGCCGACCTGGGTGGCCACATCGACGCCCTCCGCCGCCGAAGCGGTTCCCACCGCGTCGATACCGGGCGTCCATGTTTCCGGCTTCACATCAACGGCCGAGACGGTGACGGTCGGTACCGGAAAGTGCGCGAAGAATTGCGCAATCATCCGGGACCGGAACGAGTTGAACCAGAAGAGGCCGCCGCAGAGCAGGACGACGAGCAGAAGGATTATGCCGACGATGATGAAACGCTTCATGTGTTTCTCGATTGTCACCTGACGCTCGGTCGCCGGGACCCGATCCGGCCGGTTGCTGTAGCATCCAGAGAGGTGTACCGTCCAGACGGTTGAGGGAGGCTACATCCGGGATCATCAAACAGAATGAACGTGCGGCATAAGGTGCACAGTCCGGCCGAGCCGGTGCGCAAGGTGGCAGGTAGTGATCCTGCCGACGATCGTCAAAGAGCAAATGCCCGTGACCGAATACTTAATGCGGTTCTCGCGGTCACCGAGAAGTCCGGCTTCGGGCATCTGTCGCTCGAGGCAATCGCGCGCCAGGCCGGGGTTTCCAAGGGTGGCCTGCTTTACCATTTTCCAACCAAGAAATCGCTTATGCGCGCTCTGGTGGAACATCACCTCGCGCTGACCGACCAGGCGATCGTCGAGGCTGAACGCACGGCGCAGTCGCCGAATGCGGTCGCAACCGCGCTGGTTGAAGTCTGGCAAAAGACGTTCGAGGTGAACTGCTCCCCCACCCAGGAGGGCGCGCTTGCGGCTTTCGTCGAGGATCCCGCCCTCTTCGAGCCGGTCCGCACTCATCACCAGCGGCTGGCGGAGCGCCTTCGTGCCTCTGCCGCCAACCCGGCGCTTTCGCTGATTGCGCTTCTCGCGATCGAGGGCATGAAGATGCACGACGTGATGGCGCTCGATTTTCTGCAGGAAGCGGAGCGAAGGCAAATCATGGCAACGCTGGCGGCATTGCTGCGCAAAGCCAACTGAGGCTTCCGATCACGGGATATGGGTTGGCGCTCCCTACGGGAATCGAACCCGTGTTTTCGCCGTGAGAGGGCGACGTCCTGGGCCGCTAGACGAAGGGAGCGGAGGATGCCGCCGGTATAGGCAAGGCGGCGCGCCTTGGCAAGAAGGCCGCCCTTGCGCTCAGGTGCCGAAGAGGGCGCGCAGGCGGTCGCGGACCGAAAGCAGAAGCTGGACGGCCTCTGTCTCGACGCCCTGTACGCGATTGGTCGGGATCGGGATCGAAACGGCGTAGATTGTCGACGCCTGATCGCGGAACGCGGTGCCGATCGCCGAGATGCCGAGCGAATGCTCCTCGCGGTCGTAGGCGATTCCGGTCGCTCGAATTTCAGCGATTTCATCGAGCAGCGACTCCAGGGTCCGCAGCTTTCCCCTGGCGTTCGCAAGCCGGGCATTCGCCAGGAGCCGGCGGATCTCCACATCGCTCAAGAGCGCAAGACTGGCCTTGCCGTTGGCAGTCGAGTGAAGCGGGAACTGCTCGCCCACGGCAGAGACCGCGCGCAAGCGGTGCGTGCCAGCGATCTGGTCGAGGAAGAGCAGGTGATCGCCCCGCAGGACAGCGAGGTCGACGGTCTCACCGACCTGCTCCGAGAGCTTGGCGAGCAACGGATGGGCAACTTCCACCACGTCGATCTTGGAGTTGTTGGCCAGGGCGGTGATCTCGGTGCCCAGGCGGACGCGCCCGTTTGGCGACGCAGCCATCAGCAGGCGCTCGGAAACCAGCGCGTGAACAATGCGCTGAACAGTGGAGCGGGGCAGCTGCACCCGCGTGGCGATCTGCGCCAGGCTCAGGCCATCCCGTTCGTCGCGCAGCACCCGCAGAATGCTGGCAGCACGGCTGATGACCTGAATGCCACTGTGGTTGCGGGGGGTGCTGTGCTGCACCGTCTCATCCATGGACTCGATCCGTCGGAAATATGCCGATCCGCGCGTTCGTTCGATTGACCGCGTGTATTGATTGACGATACATTCAAACCACGATGTGGGCAATGCCGCGCAGGCCCGCTGCGAACCAGAACGAACGCGCGACGGGAGGAATGATGGGGACGATGGTCTTGCGACGTCGCGCGAATTTTCGCGGCCACA
This sequence comes from uncultured Hyphomicrobiales bacterium, assembly GCA_964407155.1. Classification (GTDB taxonomy): domain Bacteria; phylum Pseudomonadota; class Alphaproteobacteria; order Rhizobiales; family Kaistiaceae; genus DASZQY01. The sequence goes on from CAYOUO010000078.1 coordinate 3,034, forward strand.
CTGGCTGTGTCCGCGCCGCCGGTTCCGTCTTCGCTTCCGAAGCGACGTTGGTCACCGGTCTGTCGGGATAAAAATCAGAGCGTGGGAGAAACGGCGTGGTGAAAATTCGCGGCATCGAGTTCGAAGAGAACCTCAACAATGCGATGGGATTGAGGTTCCACAACCTGTCGCACCGGTTCGGCTTCCAGCATCCGAACTGGCCGTACTTTCAGGATGTGCAGATCGAGCGCATCCACTACATGGCGAAATCCGGCGTCCTGTCCCAGCGCATTACGACCACGATGCACGCGACGACGCACATCGATGCGCCGGCTCACGTCGTCCAGGGCACCCCGTTCATCAACGAGGTCCCGCTGCCGCATTTCTTCGGGTCGGGCATTGTCATTTCCCTGCCCAAGAAAAAGTGGGAATCGATCACGGCCGATGATCTGGAGAAAGCCTGCGGCAAGGCGATCCGCCCGCATGACGTGCTGATCATCAACACAGGCTGGCACAAGGTTTACGAGGACGGCGATTACTTTGCCTACTGTCCCGGTTTCGTCCCATCGGCCGGCCAGTGGATGGTCGATCACCAGATCAAGGTGGTCGGTCACGACACGCAGGCCAACGATCATCCGCTGGCCACCGCCATCGGTCCGCAACGCAACGGGCCGCTGCTGCCGCACCTCGAGAAGGAATACAAGGAATGGTCCGGCGGCCATGACTGGAAGGTCGACTTTCCCGACTGGGAGCCGGTGCACCAGATCCTGTTCAGGAACGGCATCCTCGGAATCGAGAATGTCGGCGGCGATCTCGACGCGGTGACCGGCAAGCGCGTCACGTTTGCCTTCTTCCCGTGGAACTGGGACCGCGGCGACGGTTGCGTCATTCGCCTGGTGGCAATCGAGGACCCGAACGGCGCATACCGGATCGAGAAGGGGGAGAAGTTCTGATGCACATAAAGCGTTTCGGAGACGCCAGGCCGTACGATGCGGTCAATCATCGCGGTGCGGTCGCGCTCAGGCTGCAGGGCTTCGAGCCGGACGGCCCGAAGAACCAGTGGATCGGGCTCTCGCAATATCTCCCCGGCGCCGGCGCCGGGCCCGACTCCACGCCGTTCGAGAAGGTCTACATCGTGCTCGAAGGCGAGATGACGGTGACCGTCGACGGCAAGGATACCGTGCTGAAGAAATACGATTCCTGCGTGATCCAGCCGAACGAGGTGCGGGTGCTGGAGAACCGCAAGAATGACTGCTGCACGATGATGGTGGTCGTTCCGTATCCGCCGGGGGTGAAGCCATGAGCGCATCGGGCAACGTATTCCAGAACCCCGCCTCGCTGTTCGACGTTCGCGACAAGGTCGCGGTCGTCGTCGGGGCGTCCGGCTCCTTCGGCGCCGTGGCGGCCAAGGTGCTGGCCGGCGCCGGCGCAAAGCTCGTGCTCGTTGCCGGCAGCAAGAAGGCGCTGGACGAGGTCGCCGGCGAATGCCGGTCCCTTGGCGCCGAGGTGGAGGCGATCAACAAGCGGGCCGATAGCGCGAAAGCCTGCGAGGAGGTCGTCGGCGCCGCGGTATCGCGCTTCGGCCGCCTCGACATTCTCGTCGTCGGTTCGGGCAAGAACCACGTTGCGAAAATCGTCGACATGACGCCCGAGCAGTTCCTCGAAATCATGGACATCAACGTCACGCAAAGCTGGCTGATGGCCCGCGCCGCGGGCAAGCAGATGCTGGCGCAAGGCGGCGGCAAGGTCATTCTCATGTCCTCGGCGCGCGGACTTCTTGGCCATCCGGCGGGCTACTCAGCCTATTGCGCATCGAAGTCGGCAATCGACGGCATCACCAAGGCGCTCGGTTGCGAGTGGGGCGGCAACAACATCACCGTGAACGCGATCGCGCCGACCGTCTTTCGCTCGCCGCTGACCGCCTGGATGTTCGAGGACACGGAGCGCGCCACGGCCGTGCGTAACGGGTTTCTGGCGCGCGTGCCGAAGGGTCGTCTCGGCGAGCCGGAGGATCTCGCCGGGCCCCTGCTGTTCCTGGCGTCGAAGGCGTCCGACTTCTACACCGGGCACATTCTTTACGCCGATGGCGGCTATACCGCGGGCTAGGGCCGGTGGCTGACAAGGCACGCATCGGGATCGTCGGGGCCGGACTGATGGGCCACGGCATCGCGCAGGTGTTCGCGCTCGCCGGGCACCCGGTCGTTGTGTATGACGCGGTTCCCGCCGCCTTGGCATCTCTCCGATCGCGCATCGAGAAGAACCTCGTCGAGCTCGGACAGGATGTTGCCGCCGCTGCGCGCGTGACATCCGCCGATACGCTCGCCGATGCGGTCGGCGAGGCCGATGTCGTGGTCGAGGCTGCGCTGGAGAAGGTCGCGCTGAAGCAGGACATCTTCGCCGAACTTGAGAAACTCGCGCCGCGGCACGCGCTCCTCGCCAGCAACACCTCGGTCATTCCCATCGGCAGGATCGCCGCGCGCGTGTCCACGCGCGACCGCGTGCTCGGCACCCACTGGTGGAATCCGCCGTGGCTGGTGCCGCTGGTCGAGGTGATCGAGACCGAGGGCACGTCGCCGGAAAGCGTGACGAAGATGCTGACGCTGCTGCGCTCGGTCGGCAAGACCGCCGTGCATGTGAAGAAGGACGTGCCGGGCTTCATCGGCAATCGGCTGCAACATGCGCTGTGGCGGGAGGCGATCGCGCTTGTCCAGAACGGCGTCTGCGATGCGGAGACCGTCGACATCGTCGTCAAGGCGAGCTTTGGTCGGCGTCTGCCCGTGATCGGTCCGCTCGAAAATGCCGATCTCGTCGGCACCGATCTCACGCTCGACATTCACCAGAATGTGCTGCCCGACCTCGACCGCACGCCGGGACCGCTGCCGTATCTCGTCGATCTGGTCGAGTCGGGACGGCTTGGCTTCAAGAGCGGCGAAGGATTTCGTCGCTGGACCCCCGAGCAGCAGGACAGGTTGCGTGCGGCGGTGACAAAGCATCTGAAAAAGATGGCTGCCGACGAAGCAGCCGCGAAATCGTAATCCCTTCCGGCGTCGGCGCCGGCCCAACCACGGATAGACAAATGGCTTCCCGATCCGACGACAAGATCATCATCACCTGCGCCATAACCGGCGGCATTCACACGCCGACGATGTCGGACGCGCTGCCTTACAAGCCGGAAGACATCGCGCGGCAGGCGATCGATGCGGCGGAAGCAGGCGCGGCGATCCTTCATCTCCATGCCCGCGACCCGAACACCGGTCGGCCCTCGCCGGACCCGAAGGTGTTCATGCAGTTCCTGCCGGTGATCAAGCAGTCGACCGACGCCGTGCTCAACATCACGACAGGCGGCGGTCTCAACATGACGGTCGAGGACCGTCTGCAGGCGCCGCTCGCCGCCAGGCCCGAGATGTGCTCGCTCAACATGGGCTCGATGAATTTCGCGCTGTTTCCGCTTGCCGACCGTTACCAGCAATGGAAGTTCGACTGGGAAGAGCCCTATCTGCGCGGCACCGACGACTTCATCTTCCGCAACACGTTCCGCGATATCGCCCGCATCATCGAACTGCTTGGCAAGGAACACGGCACCCGGTTCGAGCATGAGTGCTACGACGTCGGGCACCTCTACAATCTCGCCCATTTCGTCGACCGCAAGCTGGTGAAGCCGCCCTTCTTCGTGCAGATCATCTTCGGCATTCTCGGCGGCATCGGCCCGGAGATGCGGAACCTGATGTTCATGAAGGAGACCGCCGA
>CAYOUO010000079.1:0-2977 GCA_964407155.1 uncultured Hyphomicrobiales bacterium
TTGTCGCGCTCGGGCTCCTGGTCGCAGCGGCGGCTGATCTCCCGGTCGGGGTCGGCGCGGCCATCATCGGCGCGTTCGCGCTGCTCCACGGTCACGCCCACGGCACGGAAATTCCGCAGTCGGCGGGCGGGCTCGAATACGCGGCGGGCTTCGCGTTCGCGACGGCTTCGCTTCATCTGGTCGGCATCGGCGCCGGCCTGACGCTCGGCACCCGCTTTCGCGGACTTGTCCGCGCTGGAGGCGCGGCGTGTGTGCTGATCGGCCTTGGCCTCGCGCTCGGAGCGGTGTGAGGTTCCGATGCTTGAGCTCAGACCCGGCTGCGAGTGCTGCGACCGCGACCTGCCGCCCGGCACGTCCGAGGCGGTGATCTGCAGTTTCGAGTGCACGTTCTGCACCGATTGCGCCCGCGACGTTCTCGGCGGTGTCTGTCCGAACTGCGGCGGCGAACTGGTCCGGCGCCCGATCCGCCCGGCGGCGACGCTGGCGAAGAACCCGGCCTCGACCGTGCGCGTTTTCAATCCCGACGGCTGCGGCCGGCGCAAGGCCTCATGAGCGCACGATCATGACAGCGAGGAGCACGCGATGATCCCGGGCGAAGTGATTCCCGCGGCGGGCGAGATCGAGCTCAACGCTGGTCTGCCAACCGTGACGGTGACCGTCGCCAACACCGGCGATCGCCCGATCCAGGTCGGCTCGCACTATCATTTCTACGAGACCAACACCGCCCTCGCCTTCGACCGCGGCAAGACGCGCGGCATGCGGCTCGACATTCCGGCCGGTACTGCCGTGCGGTTCGAGCCCGGCCAGACACGCACTGTGACGCTCGTGCCGTACCAGGGCAGCCGGGTTGTCTACGGTTTCAACCAGAAGATCATGGGCAAGCTGTGAGGAAGCGCTTCCCCACGGCCGCCACGCGGCTGCGTCACCCGGCAGCCGCGGACGGGAACGAGGAACGCAGGCGCTCAGCTGTTGGCGTAGAGCACGACCGTACCGTTGGTCGCGACCTGCGCCGCGACGATCGACGAGATCGCGATGTTATGGGCCGCGAGTTGCGCGCTGAGATCGGCATTGGCCGACAGCGCGGCCTGCAGTTGCGCAATCGATTCCTGATTGGACGCGGTGGCGGTCGCGAAGGCATTGGCATTGGCATTGGCCAGCGCGCTGATACCCACGACTTCGACGTGGCCATTGGTGCCAAGGTTGGCGATGGCGTTGGCGGTCGTGCCGCCGGTTGCCATGGCCGAGATGACGCCGTTTGCGGTCAGACCAGCGGTTGCAGAATTCGCGGCGTTCGCATTGGCGGTGCCGATGACATTGCCGGTAACGTCGCCATTGGTCCCGACATTCAGGCCACTGGAATCGACGCCGACCGACGTTCCGACATTGGCGGAGGTGCCAACGCTGATGCCGGTCGATCCGTTGCTATTGCCGCTGCCATTGTCACCGGCCGTACCGACGCCGACACCGGCGGATCCACTTACCCCGGCGCTCACGCCGACCGACAGCGCATTGGCCGCGACCGGCATCGCGAGGATGAGAGCCGTGGTAGCAAACAGAAGCTTCCTCATTGGAGTCTCCTTCGGGAGTTGAGAGGTCGCGTCCCCCACGGCCCACAGCAACGGGCAATGCGCCGGTCTCGTTCCCCGGTGGGCGGTGACCGTTTGGCGGCAACTTTGCGACAGCCGACTGAGGAATCGCCATCTTTGGATGCGCGGCGGCGGGCTTCCGGCTCCGGTGCGCTCCGACCGCCGCCGAATACCATCCACGCCCCGATCATCACCGCGCTCGACCCGACTTGAGCAGCAAGGAAGCGCCATGCCCGCCAGGATTTCCCGCGCCCACTACGCCGACATGTTCGGCCCGACGGTCGGCGACCGCGTGCGCCTCGCGGACACCGATCTCATCGTCGAGGTGGAGAAGGATTTCACGGTCTACGGCGACGAGGTGAAGTTCGGCGGCGGCAAGGTCATCCGCGACGGCATGGGCCAGTCGCAGCGCTCGCGCAGCGAGGGCGCGGTCGACACCGTCATCACCAACGCGCTCATCATCGACCACTGGGGCATCGTGAAGGCCGACGTCGGCATCAGGGACGGAAAGATCGCCGGCATCGGCAAGGCGGGAAACCCGGACGTGCAGCCAGGCGTCAACATCATCGTCGGGCCGGGCACGGAGGCGATCGCCGGCGAAGGCAAGATCCTCACCGCCGGCGCGCTCGATACGCACATCCACTTCATCGCGCCGCAGCAGATCGACGAGGCGCTCTATTCGGGTGTGACGACGATGCTGGGCGGCGGCACGGGGCCGGCGACTGGCACCAACGCCACCACCTGCTCGCCAGGCCCGTGGCATCTTGGCCGCATGATCCAGGCGGCTGACGCCTTTCCGATGAACCTGTCGTTCTCCGGCAAGGGCAACGCCTCGCTGCCGGCGGCACTCGAGGAACAGATCGTCGCGGGCGCCTCGTCGCTCAAGCTGCACGAGGACTGGGGCACGACCCCGGCGGCGATCGACACCTGCCTCGCTGTAGCGGATCGCTACGACGTGCAGGTGACGATCCACACCGACACGCTGAACGAATCCGGCTTCGTGGAGGACACGATCGCGGCATTCAAGGGCCGGACCATCCACGCCTATCACACCGAGGGTGCGGGCGGCGGCCATGCGCCCGACATCATCTAGGTATGCGGCCTGCCCAACGTGCTCCCTTCCTCCACCAACCCGACGCGGCCATACACACGCAACACGCTCGACGAACACCTCGACATGCTGATGGTCTGCCATCACCTCGACCCCGGCATCGCCGAGGACGTGGCGTTCGCCGAAAGCCGCATCCGCAAGGAAACGATCGCGGCGGAAGACATTCTCCACGACATCGGCGCGTTCTCGATGATCGCCTCGGACAGCCAGGCGATGGGGCGCGTTGGCGAGGTGATCATCCGCACGTTCCAGACCGCGCATAAGATGCGCCAGCAGCGCG
>CAYOUO010000080.1:0-4098 GCA_964407155.1 uncultured Hyphomicrobiales bacterium
CAAGGACTGGACCGGCGGTGGCATGTTCGGCCCGTACACCCCGAGCGAGCACGGAACCTCGCATTGCTATCTCGGAGCATCCGTCCAAGGCGACTCGTTCAAGCGACTGTGGCCACCGAGCGGCTTCGAATGCACCAACGAACTGGTCGATGTCGGTCCTGCGTAGAACGTGCCTCCCGGCGGCACCGTTCGCGCCGCAAGAGAGTCTCGACGTCGCAGCGCGGCCATCGCAGCCGCGGCGAGGTAGAGGATCGTCGCGACGGTCATGATCGCGAAGGAGACCGGGATCCGTGACGCCTCGTAGGCGATGACGATGCCGGCCCAGAGGGTGGCGACCGCGAGCCCGGCCGAGAGCAGCAGACCGTGCCAGGGCCGGTTTGTCAGCAGTTGAGCCGCCGCCGGTGGAGCAGCCAACAGTCCGAACAGCAGCAGCGCGCCGATGGCTTGGCTGGCCTCGGCTGCGGTGACGCCCACCAAGGCAAGGAAGAGGATTTCCAGCAGTCGAACCGGTACCCGTCTCGCGGCTGCCACGCCCGCATCGATAGTCGTGAACAGCAGCGGGCGGGCGATGACGACGATGACGGCGATCCCACCGAGGGCGATCCACGTGGCCGTGCGCGCATCTGCCGCGCTGATGCCGAAGATCGATCCGAACAGCGCGTTGACGCTGGCGGCACTGTTTCCCGTGGCGCGGTGCGTGGTGTAGATGGCCAGGAAGAACACCCCGAGGCCGAGGATCCAGGCGAAAGTGGTGCCGATGACGACATCGTCAGCGCCGCCGCGCCCGCCGAGGAGGCCGAGCAGTACGCCGACGGTGACGCACGCGGTGACCAGCCCGAGCCGCTCGTCGACGCCGGCGGCAAGCGCGGCCAGCGCGCCGGTGTAGGCGACGTGAGACAGAGCGTCACCCGCGAACACCTGGCCCCGCAGGACCACGAAGAAGCCGACTAATCCCGAGAGCACAGCGATGGCGGTGCCGGCGAGCAGGGCGTGCTGGATGTAGGGAGCGGACAGCATCGTCCCGAGATGTCCTACCTGGTCTGCGGTCGTCGATGTTTCGGCGCCGATCATGCGTGGGCCACTCGGGCCGCAGGTGTACGCCGCGGTCGGCGCGCCAAGCCGTCGGCCATGACGCGGTAGGCACTGGCGAGCAGGAAGACCGCGAACGCGAGCGTGGTGACCCAGAACCCGATCGGATAAGGGGAGAAGAACGCGATCCCCTCACCCGCCCAGGTAACGGCGATCGCGATCAGGATGGACAGAGCCACTCCAACCGGGGGGCGGGCGGTCAACCGGGCGGCAGCCGCCCCCGGGGCCACCAGCAGGGCGAAGACGAGCAGGCTGCCGGTGACCTGGCTGGTGCCGGCGGTCGCGACCCCGAGCAGCACCAGGAACACGGCACCGAGGAGGCGAACCGGGACACCGCGGGAGCGCGCGGTGCTGGGGTCGATCGTCGCGAACAACAGCGGTCGGCTGATGACCGCGAGGATCAACACACACAGAAGACCAGCGACCAGCAACTCGGTAACCTGCCGGTCGGTCACTCCGATGATGGACCCGAACAGCAGGCTGTTCAGCCCGGTCAAGAAGCCCTTGTACAGGCTGACGAACAGGAATCCGCAGGCGAGGGCGAATCCTTGCACGGTGCCGATGACGGCCGACTCTTCACCGTAGCCGCCGAGACCTGACCGGGCCCGTCCCGAGCCGGGTAGGGCGGCGATCACCAGGGCGGCGATGATGCAGAACCCGTAGAAGCCGAGCGGCGTCGCAACTCCCAGGTAGGTGGCGCCCGCCGCGCCGGGGAACCCGGCGACGGCCAGTGTGTGGCCGACGAAGCTTTGCTGACGCAGAACCATGAAGTAGCCGATGGCTCCGGCCACGACGGCGACGATCGTGCCGGCCCGCAGGGCGTTGACCATGAAATGCAACGCCAGGACCGCGCGGGCGTCAGCGAGGATGTTCCAGCTCAACCCAGGGGTCATCGGTGGTCGTGTTCGGCGGGGGTGTCGGGTTGCCCGACCACCACGAGGCGTCCGGTGCGGTCGGTCAGGACGTCGATCGGGGTGCCGTACAGCATGGTGAGGGTGTCGGGTGTGATCACGTCGGCGGGCGATCCCATCACCGCCCCGCCGTGGGCGAGGTAGATGACCTGGTCGAGGTAGGAGATCAGCGGGTTGACGTCGTGGGCGACGAGCAGCACGGCCACGTTCTCGCTGCGGGCCACGTCGCGGATCAACCGGCTGATCGATGCCTGGTTGGTGACGTCGAGGCTGTCGAGCGGTTCGTCCAGGATCAGCAGGTCGGGGCGTCTTACGAGGGCTTGGGCGATGAGCAGGCGCTGCTGCTCACCGCCCGAACATTGACCGATCGGGCGGTGTGCGTAGTCGGTGGCTCCAACCAGGTCGAGAACCTTCTCGACGCGCTCGTGGCCGGCGCGTCCTTTCTTGCCGGCGAGCCTGCCCGGCACAGGGATCCCCCAACGGTCGCCGTCCCAGCCGAGGCGGACGATGTTGACGCCGCGGATCCGGATGGCCGTGTCGAACGCTCGGCGCTGCGGCAGGTAACCGATGCGCTTGTTGTGCTGTCCCGGGTGTCCGCCGAGTACGGCAGCTTCGCCCTCGACGAGGGGAACCAGACCGAGGATCGCTTTCAGCAGCGTCGACTTACCGACGCCGTTCGGGCCGAGGACCGCGACGAACTCACCGGCTGACACTCGGAGGCTGACCTCGGACCACACTCGTCGGCGGCCGACCACCGCGGCCGCCCGGCTCAGCTCGACTACCGGCCCGACGTGACTCTCGAGCTTGCTGGCTGCCGTTCTTGTGCCGACCCGCTGGCCGTCCGGTTCGGCCGCTAGCTCGGCGCGCTGGAATAGCACCGCCTTCTCACCTGCCCGTGGCCTGATGCAACGCGTTGGCGAGCGCCTGCAGTTGCGCCGACTGCCACTGCTGGAACGAGGCTGTGGCTGGAGTGAGCGTCTCCGTCACCTTCACCACCGGGATCCCGGCCTTGGTCGCTTCGTTGACCTGGGCGGTCACGTCCGGGGTGGCGTTCTGGGTGTTGAAGACGTATACCTTGTCCTGCTTGCTCGCGATCTGGGCGTTGATGGTGTTGAGATCCGCCGGCGACGGATCGGTGCCTGCATTGATGGCCACCATGAACGACGGGGGTGTGATCAGGTCCAGCTTCAGCGCTTGAGCCATGGGGACGAAAATGGACTCGCTGGCTTCCACCGCTACCCCGGCGTACTTAGTCCGGATCTGACGGATCAGGGCGTGATAGGTCGCGAGCCCGGTGGTCTCGAACGTGTGCAGCCGGTTGTCGAAATACGCCGTGTCTGCGGGATCGAGCCGCTTCAAGTCGCTTGCCATCGCCTCCGCCACCTTGGTGACGTCGGTCGGTGAGTACCAACGATGCGGGTTGCCGTCGCCAGGGAGGCCAAGCAGGTTGCCGACGTTGATCACGAGCCGATGGGAGTCCGGGCTCGCCGCCAGCGACTTCGCCGCCCACGGGTCGTAGCCGATGCCGTTTTCGACGAACAGCTGTGAGCCTGCGATCACGGTGCCGTCCCGAGGAGTCGACTCGTAGTCGTGCGGGTCGGTGTCAGGGTTGGTGATGATCGAGGTCTCGTGGACGTGCGAACCGCCGACCTGGGACAGCACACTGCCCCATACGTTGATGCTCGCCGCCACCTGCAGAACCGTGCCGGCGCCTGACGGCGCGCTCGAGCCAGAGGAGGTGCTGCACCCGGACACCAGGGTGGTGCCAACTGCGACTACCACTGCGGGCACGATCCAGACGCGGTGCATTGCAGGTCCTCCTGATGGCTATCTGATGCTCAGAGGGTTCATGGTATTGGGTCCCATTACCAATAACACGGGAAGCCGGCAGTTTCAAGGCGGCCGGCAGCGCGTTGCCAGGAATTGCAGTGGAACCCAATATCGTTTAGCTTGTTGGTATTCGATACCGTTAGGCATCGCTCAGACGGCCCTTCCATCGCCACCACGAGGAGCTTTCGTGCTTTCCAAGCGTTCTGCAGCCCGGCAACTGCTGTCAGCCTCGATTGCCGCCGGAGCCCTGTTGACGCTCGGGGCGTGC
>CAYOUO010000081.1:0-4179 GCA_964407155.1 uncultured Hyphomicrobiales bacterium
GCAGCACCATCAGCGCGGCGAGTTCCGTCAACACGGAGATCACGAACCACGAGGTTTGGAAGGCGGCCTCGCGCGTGTGGAAAAGCCTCAGCAGGACGGCGAAGGTGATCATGTCGAAGACCGAGCTCGTCAACCCGAAGACGATCATGAAGCGGCTGATCTCGCGGACCGACCATCGCTGGGGATGGACGAGGCGCTCGGCATCGACCGCATCGGAGGCGATGGCCAGGGAGGGGAGGTCGGAAAGGAAATTATTGAGCAGGATCTGCTTGGCAACCAGCGGCAGGAAGGGCAGCAGCGGCGTCGCCAGCGCCATCGACACCATGTTGCCGAAGTTGGCGCTCGTGCTCAGCGAGATGTATTTCAGCGTGTTGGCGAAGGTGCGCCGGCCGCCCTCGACGCCGCGGCGCAGCACGTCGAGCTCGCGGCGGAGGAGAACGATGTCGGCGCTGGCGCGCGCGACATCGACGGCGTCGTCGACCGAGATGCCGACGTCGGCCGAGTGCAGGGACGGCGCGTCGTTGATGCCGTCGCCCATGTAGCCGACCGAATGACCGGACCGCTGCAGCGCGCGAACGATGCGGTCTTTCTGCTGCGGATCGACCTCGACGAAAAGATCGGTGCGCGGCGCCCGGTTCCAGAGCGCCTCGTCCTTGAGCCCGGCGATCTCCTCGCCGGTCAGCATGGAGCGGGGATCGAGGCCGACGGCTTCGGCGAGATGGGCGGTGACGTAGCGGTTGTCGCCGCTCACCACCGTTATCGCGACGCCCAGGTTCCTGAGTGCGGCGATGGTGGCGGCGGCGCTCTCTTTCACTGGATCGACGAACAGCAGGAAGCCGGCGAAGGTCATGCCGGCTTCGTCAGCCCGGGTATGTCCGGTTTTCGCGGCGACGGTGCGCGTCGCTATGGCAAGCGCACGGAAGCCGGCCTTGCCCCTCGCTTCGTAGAAATGGGACAGGGTGCGACGCGCGGCGGAATCGAGCGGCGCATCGCCATCCTCGCCGGCCAGCGCCGTGCAGATGTCGAGCACGTTCTGGAAGGCGCCTTTGGTGATCACGATGTGGCGCGCCGGGTCGGAATCACTGGCAACGACGATGGTGAGGCAGCGGCGGCTGAAGTCGTACGGGATTTCGTCGATCTTGGCGTAGCCCTCCGTGGTGAGGCCGCTGCGTTTGCCATCCTCGATCAGCGCGAGGTCGAGCGGATTCTCGATGCCGGTCTCGAATGACGCATTGAGGAAGGCGAGGCGGCGCACCTGGGTGGACGTTTTTCCGTCCGGCGCGGTGGCGTCGGCAAGCGCAATGACGCCTTCGGTCAGCGTGCCGGTCTTGTCGGTGCAGAGGACATCCATCCCGCCGAGGTTCTCGATGGCCTCGAGGCGGCGGACGATTACGCCTTCGGCCGCCAGGGCGCGGGCGCCGGAGGCGAGTGTCACGCTGACGATGGCGGGCAGCAGCTCCGGCGACATGCCGACCGCAAGTGCGACCGCGAAAAGAAGAGATTCGACCGGCGGCCGGCCCAGGATGCCGTTCACGGCGAGCACGAAAACGACGATGAGCAGCATGACGCGGATGAGCAGGTAGCCGAAGCGGCGGATGCCGCGTGCGAAGTCGTTCTCGGGCGGCCGCGCCGTCAGCCGCGCGGCGATCGCGCCAAAGGCGGTTTTGCGGCCGGTCAGGACGACAAGCACTCTGGCCGTGCCGCTCTGGACCGAGCTGCCGAGGAAGACTGAGTTGGTGCGCTTGGCGAGTGGCGTCGCTGCGGGAAGGACGCCGGGATGCTTCTCGACGGGGAACGATTCGCCGGTCAGGCCGGCCTCGTTGACGAGAAAGTCGGCGGCTTCCAGAACCAGCCCGTCGGCGGGCACGAGATTGCCGGCAGAGAGCACGACGATGTCGCCCGGCACGAGCGAAGCCGCCGGCAGGGTTTCCTCGCGGCCGTCGCGCATCACCCGGCAGGTCAGCGCCAGGCGCCGTTTCAGCTCGGCCACCGCGGTCGAGGCGCGGAATTCCTGGACGAAGCCGAGCAGCGTGCCGCCGAGCACCACCACGAAAATGATCGCGGCGTCGATCCACTCGCGCAGCGCGAGCGAAAGCGCCGCCCCGAAGATGAGGATGAGCACCAGCGGATTGGCGACCTGACGCAGCAGCAGCCGGAGCGCGCCGAGCTGCGCGGTGTCCTCGACGGTGTTGGGGCCATGCTCCGCGAGCAGGCCGGCGCAGCTTTCGGAGGCGAGGCCGGCCGGACCGGAGCTCAGCGCCGCCAGCAGCCCGGCAGCGTCCTTGCTCCAGAACGGGAAGACGCTGTGGTTGTTCATCGGGCGCGATTCGGTCCGTTAGAAAGGGCGGTGGCGTTGATTACTCGAAATTTTGCTCACCGACATCGAGATGAGCCTCGGGCCGTGACGGCCGGATGTATTCCGGCCGTCCATGGCTTTCGCCTCTCTCGGAGAAACAGCAAGTCAGGGGGTGGCCGAGACAAGCCAGGCCGTGACGGAGGAGTGGGCGACCCCCTACCCGGAGGGATTCCGGATTACTGGCTTCGCCGGTCCCCGGAATGAATGGAAGCGGTGCATCAGCTCGCGGCGCGGTGGAGATGCGTCTCGGCGTCGGCGACGTGCTGCTTGACGGCGATGAAGCTGTCGGGGCTGACCGAGATCGAGTCGATGCCGCATTGAACGAGGAATTCGGCGAACTCGGGGTGGTCGCTCGGCGCCTGTCCGCAGAGGCCGACCTTGGCGCCGGCCTTGTGGGCCGCGGTGATGACGCTCTCGATCATCCACTTCACCGCCTCGTCCTGCTCGGAGAACAGGCCGGCGAGCTCGCCCGAATCGCGGTCGACGCCCAGCGTGAGCTGGGTGAGATCGTTCGAGCCGATGGAGAACCCGTCGAAACGCCGGGCAAATTCGCTGGCCAGGATGACGTTCGAGGGAATCTCGCACATCACATAGACGTGGAGGCCGGCGTCGCCGCGCTTCAGGCCGTTCTCCGCCATGACCTCCAGCACCTTGTCGGCCTCGGCGACCGAGCGGCAGAAGGGGATCATGACGATGACGTTGCGGAAGCCCATCGCCTCGCGCAGCTTCCGGATGGCGCGGCACTCGAGGGCGAAGCCTTCGCGGTAGCGCGGCGAGTAGTAGCGCGAGGCGCCGCGGAAGCCGATCATCGGGTTCTCTTCCCTGGGCTCGAACTCGGCGCCGCCAACCAGGCCGGCGTATTCGTTGGTCTTGAAATCGCTCATGCGGACGATGACCGGATTGGGATACGCCGCCGCGGCGATGCGGCCGAGGCCGAGCGCCAGGTGATCGACGAAATACTGCGTCTTGTCCTTGTAGCCGACGGTGAGCGCCTCGATCTCGGCCTTCGCCTTCTCGTCCTTCAGGCTGTCGAAGCGGACGAGCGCCATCGGGTGAATCTTGATGTGGTTCGACACCACGAACTCCATCCGCGCGAGGCCGACGCCGCTGGCCGGGATGCGCCACCAGCGAAGCGCCGCGGAGGGATTGCCAAGATTGAGCATGACGGCGGTCGAGGTCTTCGGGATGTCGGTGACGTCGAGCGACTTCACCGCGATCTCGGCGGTGCCCTCGTAAACGTAGCCCTCGTCGCCCTCGGCGCAGGAGACGGTCACCTCCTGCATGTCGTGAAGGACATGGGTGGCGTCGTCGGTGCCGACGATCGCCGGGAGCCCGAGCTCGCGGCTGACGATGGCGGCGTGCGACGTGCGGCCGCCGTGGTCGGTGACGATCGCCGCGGCGCGCTTCATGATCGGCACCCAGTCGGGATCGGTGATGCGGGTGACCAGGATCGAGCCGTCGACGAAGCGATCGATCTGACGCGGATCGTCGAGCAGGCAGACGCGGCCGGTCACGACCGCCTCGCCGATGCCGAGACCGGTGACGAGGGTCTTGCCCTTGGCGTGGATCTCGTAGCTCTTGAACACGCCGGCCTCGCGCCGCGACTGCACCGTCTCCGGCCGGGCCTGTACGATGAAGACCTCGTTCGTCCGGCCGTCCTTGGCCCATTCCATGTCCATCGGGCAGCCGTAGTGGGCCTCGATGGCCATGGCCCAGCGCGCCAGCGTCATCGCCTCGCTGTCGCTCAGCACGAAGGATTCGCGCTCGGCTTTCGAGGTCGGGACGTTGCGGGTCGGCGTATCGCCGACGGAATAGATCATCTT
>CAYOUO010000082.1:0-2704 GCA_964407155.1 uncultured Hyphomicrobiales bacterium
AAAGCCGCCAATGCCCGCGGATTCAAGAACCGCGGATCTCTGCGGCTATTGGCCGGCCGCCCCTTCTGGATCGGGGGTGTCGGCGTTGTCCGGACTGGCCGGCAGCAGCGACATCGGCGCCACGGTCGGCGCCGCGGCGGGCCCCGTGGCGGGCGCTGGCGCAGATCCGGTCTGGGGAACGGCGGGGGCGGCCGGAACTCCACCAGCCGGCGCGGGTGCCGGATTGCCGCTTACCGCGGCTCCACTGTTGGCATTGATGTCGCGCCAGCGGGCAACGTTCCTCAGGTGCGCCTCGTAAGTCTCCGCGAAGGCGTGCCCGCCGCTGCCGTCGGCAACGAAGAACAGGTCGCGCGTGCGCGAGGGATTGGCCACGGCTTCCAGCGATGCGCGGCCCGGATTAGCGATCGGCCCCGGCGGGAGTCCGTTGATGACGTAGGTATTGTACGCCGTCGCCTTCTCGACGTCGGCCCGCGTCAGCACGTAGCCGGAAGGTTTCCCGTCACCGCCGAAAAGCCCGTAGATCACCGTCGGATCGGATTGGAGACGCATGTTGAGCCTGAGCCGGTTCACGAACACGGCCGCGACGCGGCTGCGCTCGTCCGCCAGCGCCGTCTCCTTCTCCACGACGGATGCCAGCACCAGCAGGTCCTGCGGTGACTTGATCGGCAGGTCGGTGGCGCGGTGCGCCCACACGTCGCTGAGCACGCTCGCGCTCTCACGCTCCATGCGGTCGATGATGCTTTGCCGGGTGTCGCCGCGCGTGAACTTGTAGGTCTCCGGCAGCAGCGAGCCTTCCGCCGGGATCGCCTTGATGTCGCCGACGAGAATGTCTTCGGCGTTCAGGCGATCGACGATCTGCTTGCTCGTCAGGCCCTCCGGAATGGTGATCGAGTAGAGGATGCCCTTCCCCGACACCATCGCGTCCATGATGTCGCGCATCGAGGCGTGCGCCGGAATGAGATACTCGCCCGCCTTCAGGTTCGCCTGCTGATGGCTGAGCATGACACCGGCGACGAACAGCCACTTCGAGGCGATGAGGCCTTCGTGCTGGAGCTGCTCCGCAATCCCCGATACCTTCAGCCCGCGTTCGATGCTGATCGCGCGCGGCTGGTCGAGATCCGTCGGCCGATCGAACTGCATCTTCGCGGTGAACACGCCGCCACCGACGGCGAGCACACCGACGATCGCGACCGTGAGCAGGAAATTGAAGAAAATCACCAGCGGGTGGCGCACGATCGCCGAACGCGGCGGCGGCGGCGGCACCGCCTCCGGCTGCAGCGCTTCGCTTGGGCTGCGCGGCGACGCACGGCCCAGCGACGACGTCAGGCGCTGCGACAGGATATCGGCGTCGTTGCTGAAGCGGTCCCGGCGGAAATCGACCCTTACATCGGCCATGCGCGCACTCTCGTTCCCCAGATCACGCCCACGAAGTCACGCCCACGATTCCGCCGCGCGCGGACCTTAGCACCTATTCCGGCAAAAACGTGAGCGCTTTCGCAAGCTTAGGCGTGGCGCTGAAAAATCAGCGAAGCATTGGTTCCGCCGAAGCCGAACGAATTGGAAACCACCACGTCGATGTCGCGCGAGCGCGCAACTTTCGGGACAAGATCGATCGATGTGACCACCGATGGATTGTCGAGATTGAGGGTCGGCGGCGCAATTTTGTCGCGGATGGCGAGCAGCGAAAAGATCGCCTCGATGGCGCCGGCGGCGCCGAGCAGATGCCCGGTCGCCGACTTGGTCGACGACATTGATATCGTGCCGGCGGCGTTTCCCGCGACCCGCTCGACGGCCTTGAGCTCGATCTCGTCGGCCATGGTCGAGGTGCCGTGCGCGTTGATGTAGTCGATGTCGCCGGACTCGATGCCCGCGCGCTTCATCGCCATGCGCATGCAGCGCTCGGCGCCGTCGCCGTCCTCGGCCGGCGCGGTGATGTGATAGGCGTCGCCCGACAGGCCGTAGCCAACGACCTCACCATAAATCTTCGCGCCGCGCGCGAGCGCGTGCTCGCGCTCTTCCAGAACGACGACGCCGGCGCCTTCTCCCATCACGAATCCGTCGCGGTCCTTGTCGTAGGGACGCGACGCTTCCGTCGGCCGGTCGTTGAAGTGCGTGGACAGCGCCTTGCAGGCGGCGAAGCCCGCGACCGCCAGCCGGCAGACCGGCGACTCGGTGCCACCGGCAACCATCACGTCGGCGTCGCCGAGCGCGATCAGGCGGCTGGCATCGCCGATCGCGTGCGCTCCGGTCGAGCACGCCGTCACTACTGCGTGGTTCGGACCCTTGAGGCCGTGCCGGATCGACACCTGACCCGACGCGAGATTGATCAGACGCCCGGGGATGAAGAACGGGCTGATGCGCCGCGGACCGCGGTCGCGCAGCGTGTGCGCCGCGTCCTCGATGCCTTCCAGGCCGCCGATGCCCGAGCCAATCAGCACGCCGCTGGCAATCTGGTCCTCGCGGCTTTCCGGGTGCCAGCCGGCATCGTCCAAAGCCTGGTCGGCCGCAGCGATGGCATAGACGATAAACGGATCGACCTTGCGGCTTTCCTTCGGTTCCATCCAGTCGTCGGGCTGAAACTTGCCCTCGCTTCTGGGACCCGTGGGAATGCGTCCAGCGATCTGGCAGGGCAGATCGTCCACCTGAAATTCGGTGATCCGCCGAACGCCGCTGTTGCTGCCAATCAGAGAGGACCAGGTCGGCT
>CAYOUO010000083.1:0-2991 GCA_964407155.1 uncultured Hyphomicrobiales bacterium
CCATGGGTTCATCGCCTTCGGATATTCACCGGAATTCCAGAGCGCGGTCGACGACACGAGCCTGGCGCGCGCCCGCAATCTCGGAAGCCGCAACAATCTTGACCGGAGCTCGATCAAGCACCTGGCACGTTACGCGCGCGAGCATCTGCGCGCCGGCGACATGCAGGACATCGAAATCCAGTTTCTGGCATCGCTCGTTCTGCTGGAGACGAGCAGGCAGCTCGGCGTCGCCAAGGAACCCGGAAGCGCGACATTGTCGGATCGCGAGTTTCGCGCGGTGTCCGAATACGTCGAGGCCGAACTCGCCAACAACCTGACGTGCCAGAACATCGCGGAGGCGGTTAACCTGCCGCTGCGGGCGATCTTCGACGGCATCAAGCACCGCACCGGTTATTCGCCTTATCAATTCGTGCTGGAGAAGCGTGTTGAAAGAGCGCGGTCACTGCTGACCGGAACCTCGCTGCCGATCGCCGAGGTAGCGCTCGCCTGCGGCTTCGGCTCGCAACAGCATCTGACGTCGACGCTGTCGAGAAAGCTTGGGACGACACCCGGGAAGCTGCGCGAACGCGACCCCCAATCGCTTCGCGCACAGTCCCCTTGCGGGGTGAGCTGGTGCACGACGCCGATGGATCCGTCCTGCGCGGCGACCTGCGAATTCATTCTGCCCGAACAGGCGCGGAAGTCGAAACCGCGCGGGTGAACTTTCCGGCGGCTAGCTCCCGGTGACGCCCTGCAGCGCCGCGTCGAGATCCTTGAAGAAGCGCCTGATCCGCTGCGCGTCCGATCCGAGGTCGTGGGCGGAGCTTCGCGCCGCGGAGCGCATGTCGACGCGCGAGCCATCGCCTTCGGCGGTGATGCGGATCGCCACATCCTGCCGAAAACCGAAGATGAGGGTCTGGGCCACCGCTTCGATGGTGGCGGAGGGATCGTTGTCCGAAGGCGGGACGTCCGACAGGACGCGCCAGCCCCGCTGATCGACGATCGTCCGCGCTTCGAGATAGACGCGCGCGGTTGACACCGGGTAATGGCGCGGCACGACGTCGGGATATGCCTGCCGCTGGGTTACGGCCGCGGCGGGGTCCGGTTCCATGACCGGAGCGTCCTGCGCGGTGCGGTCGCGCAGGCCTGCCGCAAGCGGCGGCGGATTGGAGGGATCGGTCGAGATGTCGGTGAGACGGGGCAACGTCACCACGTCCCAGGCGCCGATCGCCGGCATTGCCAGCACCGCAAGGCCAACCACCAGTCCGCCAAGCGCCCTCGCCGTTCCCCGGCTGCCGTCGCGCCAGATTGCGACGAAAGCGATCAGCGCCGCGATGACGGCCGCCGCTGCCAGCAGAAAGCCGACCGCCATGACGCTGTAGGTAGAGGTGACGTCCATGAGGCCGGCGCGGTGACCGATGGCGGCAATGATCAGCACCGGAATCGACAGCACGGCGAGATATGCGCTCCAGCCCGCGAGCCGCGACCGCGCCTCGTACAGGTGGCGTCTCATTGAGCTGCTCCGGCCTTCCGCCGCAAACCTTCCCCCGTCCATTCGCTCATCTGCTGCAGCGCGGTCGCTGCATCGCACCCTGCCACTGATGCCTCGGCAAGGCCGGGCTCACCCGCCTGCTGCGCCGCGCTTACCGACGACGCCCGCGCACGAGTAGCATGTTCGTAACGATTGACTTCCATCATTGTTATGCCGCATTCGGCAATGAATAAGCGCCCGTCCACACGAATCGGCGAGCAGCAGATCGCCGTCCAAGCAGAGAAGCCATACCGTGAGCCGTCATTCCAGCCCGATCGATCAGCGTCCTTTCCAGCCGAAGTCCAAGCTGGAGAACCAGACCTCGCTCGTGTCTCAGTATGGCGAGGTCGCGATTCAGGAGGTGGCCGAAGCGCTGCACCACCTGAAGGCACAGGACGAGCAGCCCGCGCCGCGTCCCGCCAAGCTGTCGGACGCTGCCTGATCCCAATTCCGGTCAGGCGAGGTCCGCGATCAGGCGGGCGGCAATCGCCCACATGACGAGCGCGACGAGGCTGTCGAAGAGGCGCCACGCATTCTTCCGGGCGAAAAGCGGCGCGACGATGCGCGCGCCATAAGCCAGGCCTAAGAACCAGACAGCGGAAGCCAATGCTGCGCCGGCGCCGAAGGCAATATCCCGCGGTGGCTGGTAACGGGCGGAAATTGCGCCGATCAACACGACGGTATCGAGGTAGACGTGCGGGTTGAGAAAGGTCAGCGCCAGGCAGGCGGCCAGCGCTGCGCCGAGGCTTTGCTCATCCTTATCCGATGCCGCCAGTGACTCGCCCTGCCAGGCGCGCCGCGCCGCCATGGCGCCGTAGGCGACGAGAAACAGGGCCCCGATCACGGTGACCACACGCAGGAGGCCGGGTGCGGCGCGAACCACTGAGCCCAGACCCGCGACGCCGGCGGCGATCAGCACCGCGTCGGATGCCGCGCATACCATCGCCACGGCGAAAACGTGCCGCCGCCGCAGACCTTGCCGCAGCACAAACGCGTTTTGCGCACCGATGGCAACGATCAGGCTCGCCCCGAGGAGGAAGCCTTCGAAGATGACGGCTCCAACTGCCTCAGACATCGAACAGATCGGCCCGCATCGACGTGACCGGCGCGATCAACCCGGGATCGTCATCGTCGGTGCGATTGATGCGGCCGCCGACCTGGATCGCCTCCAGCATGTCATCGGGCGCCGGACGGAGCAGCGCCGCTGCCTGCTCGGGATCGGGAGCATTCAGCCAGAGGTCGAAATTCTCTGGCGCGACGATCGCCGGCATGCGGTCGTGGATGGGGCGCAGCGTCGCATTCGCGTCCACCGTGATGATGCACACCGAATCGATCTCGCCGCCGTCGCGGTCGGCCCACGTTTTCCACAGCCCGGCAAACGCCAGCGGACCGCCGCTTCCGGGATGGATCCAGTACGGCTGCCGGCCGCCTCCCCGGCCGCGCCACTCGTAGAAACCCGAAGCGGGCACGAGGCACCGACG
>CAYOUO010000084.1:0-5354 GCA_964407155.1 uncultured Hyphomicrobiales bacterium
CGAGCGCCTCGCGATAGTAGATCGCGGTCGTCACATCGAGCAGACGTGGCTCGTCGATGTCCGCCGCCTTCAGCGACACGAGACCCGCGCGGTAGCGATCCTTGGCGCGCTCGAACAGCGCGGATTGCGCCGCCGAGAGAAGCTCATCGATCGTCGCGAAATAGTAGTTGGGCCCGCTGCGCACCATGCTGGCGGCCTCGGCGATGCGCCGGAAGGAGATACCGCCGGCACCTTCCTGCGCGAGAATCGCGATTGCGATGTCGATCAACTGCTGCCGTCTGTCGGCGTGGCGCTTTGGCAATTCATTGTCTTCGGATTGTGAGCCCCCACCGTTCACGGACCGTGAAATCCTGCGCAGCAGCGGTGCAGGATCGAGACGCCCGGTTAGAAGGTCGATCACGGTTGGCTGGTCCAGTCCCAGCGGATGCAGAAAGAAAGTGAACCCGACCACGAGATCGATGGCTGCGCTTGCCCGCTGCCGCGACGCGCCCCGTTCGATGATGCCACCGATTTCGTACCAGATCGCGTCGAGTTGCTCGTACCATCGACGGGTGAGTTCGCGGCCCGCAGGGCTGCGGCCGCCGTGAAGGATCAGTTCGCTCCACGCAAGCGATCGCGTGCGCTCCCGACCCAATGCATTGAGGACGATGCGCTCGACCAGATCGTCGAGGTTGGCAAAACGCGTTTCTTCCCGCGCCGCGATGCGGCCGGCCATGCGCCGGAAGGCAGCAAGATATCCGTCGAGCAGCGTGCGCGACGCCTCCTCGATGATGTCCACCTTGGTGTCGAAGTGGTAGGTGGTTGCGGCGAGGCTGACCCCGGCTGCCCGCGCGACCGCGCGGTGTGTCAGTCCTTCCACGCCCGTGTGGGCAAGAGCCTGGATGGCACCCTCGGCGATCTTGCCGCGCGCCACCGTCGTGCGGTTCTGCACCGCCCGCTGCCGTATCTGCTTTCCTCGCGCTCCGCCCACTGCCTGCCCTTGCCCGCGATCCCAATCGGTCGGGACAAGGCTATCCTATCCGCCGAACATTGCGACTGGCGCCGCAAGACAGGTGTCGTCCAGCGAACCGCAAAGCGCAAGACGCGCCTCTGCCAGCGGCATTTCATGCCGGCTGAAATATCGGCAAGCGAGCAATTTGCCCTGATAGAAAACCTGCTCCTCAGCCGATCGGCCACCCGCGGCAAGGCCATTCGCCGCAACAATCGCCTGGCGCAGCCACATCCAGCCGATAACGACGTGCCCGAATGCGTCGAGATAGACCGTCGCATTCGCTAGCTGCCGGGCGTCATCGTTGCATGCCATCAGCACCCGTGTGGCTTGCACAAGCGCCTCGAGGCCCGCAACAAGCACCCGCGCTTCCTCTTCCAGGCCACCGATCGCCGTTGCCTCGGCGGCGGTTTGCCGCATCTGCTCGACAAAACGAAAGAGCGCCTCGCCTCGGTCGCGCACAACTTTCCTGCCCAGAAGGTCGATGCCCTGGATACCGAAGGTGCCCTCGTGAATGTGATTCAACCGGTTGTCGCGATAAAGACGCTCCACCGGGTAATCGCGGGTATAGCCATAGCCACCGAGTATCTGGATCGCCCACTTGTTTGCCTCGAGGCAATGTTCGGACGGCCACGATTTCACAACCGGCGTGAGCAGCCCGAGGAGTGCCTCACGCTCCGGCGCGCTTCGCTCGTCGGAGACAGCCAGTTCGTCGACAAGCGTCGCGCAATAGAGGCAGAGCGCCTGGGCACCTTCGACAGCTGCCTTCTGCGCCAGCAGCATCCGCCTTACATCGGCGTGCTGGATGATCAGCACCTGCGGTGTGGTCGGATCCTTTTGCCCGACAGGCCGACCCTGCGTCCGCGTCGCCGCATAATCCGCCGAATAAAGATAGCCCGCCAGCGCCGTCATGATCGACGAGTGGCCGACGGCAATTCGCGCCTCGTTCATCATGCGGAACATGTATTCGATGCCGCGATGGGGCTCGCCGATGAGATGCCCGAGACATTCGCCTTCCTCACCGAAGTTGAGCAGGCAATTCGTCGAAGCACGCTGGCCCATCTTGTGGTTGAGGCCAGCAAGGGCGACGTTGTTCGATGCGCCGGTGCTGCCGTCCGCGCTGACCCTGCGCTTGGGAACGAGGAAAAGTGAGACGCCCTTGGTGCCGGGCGGCCCGCCGGGAATCCTAGCGAGCACCATATGGACGATATTCTCCGACAGCTCGTGTTCGCCGCCGGTAATCCACATCTTGCTGCCCCTGATGGCATAGAGCCCGTCGGAACGCGGCGTCGCGCTCGTGCTGATATCGCCGAGAGAGGACCCCGCCTGCGTTTCCGAGAGACACATCGTGCCGAACCAGCGGCCGGCCAGCATGGGCGGCAGGAAAACGCTCTTCAGCGCGTTCGATCCGAACGTATTGAGCAGGTTGGCGGCTGCAATCGTCAGAAAGGCGTAGTTGGTGAGCGGGGCATTGGCAGTGGAGAACATCCCGACCACGGCCATGTTCAAAAACCACGGTGCGCCAAGGCCGCCGATATCTTCAGCGAACGGAAGAGCGAAGAAGCCCGCGCCGGCATATGCCCGCAACGCCGTTTCGGCCGAAGCCGGCATCGCTACCTTCCCATCTCGGAACGCCGGCTCATTGACGTCGAGTTCGGCCGCGATCGGCAGAAATCTCTCCTCCGCGATCTGCTGGGCGGCATCCAGCATTTGTTCGATCGTGCCGCGGTCGTATGCCGCGAAACGGGAGTGCTTCAGCAGCTTCTCGACCTTGAGCAGTTCGAAAAGGACAAAATCCAGTTCCCTACGATCGACGACCATGGACATGCCGCGCCCTCCCTGGCATTGGCCGCTTCTCGCACGTGCGGACAAATCATAGGTTGGCGGCCGCGCCACGTCGAGGCGATTTGTACGATGGTACTGTTTTCGTTCGCAGCTACTACTTGCCGCGCCAGCGGCATCGGTGGAGCAGCACGGGACGCAACAGGGGCCGCTTCGAGTGAAGCTTGCCACGAAACGCGGCCATCTCTGATGTCTCCGAGACGAGCCGCAGATCGCTGATCTGCCGCATGCCGACCCCCTCCCGTCAAAACCGCGCGACTCCTTTGCGTGGTCCTTCGACTGTCGGACTCGCCCTTCCGAAAAGGAAGCGAGCGAGGTCGAGCGGAAATACGCCGGTTACACAGCGATGGCGATACTTCGCGGGGGCGTTTATCGACAGGAGGTTTTCATGGAGAAGCTTTCAGCGACGCTGGGACTGCTGTTTCTTTCCGCCGCGCTTTCGTCCGCGGTTACGCCGGCGTTCGCTTTGGGCGCCTGCGGACCCAACATGCATCGCGGCGAAGGTGGCCGGTGCTACTGGGGTGGCCAAAATGAAGCCTGGTGCCTGAAGCACACGGGCCACAAAGCGGTCCGTATGCCTAACGGGGAGATGGTTTGTTACCGGTGAGCCCACGCCTTCGGCGCCGCCACGCTGGCGGCGCCGTTGCATCAATCGGGATGTGGCTGTTCACGGGGTGACCTTCCAGTCGCGCAGCAATGTCGTGCGCTGATCCTCGCTGAAGAATGAGATCCTTTCATTGCGAAGCTTCGCCAGCCTGTGCGCCGACGGGCGACACCTCGGGCGCGGGCAGCGGAATTTCGTGGATGCGGATACACGCAACGCGCCGGCTTTCGCTGACCGCGATGAGCGGCGGCGGTGCAGCAGTGCAGATCGCAGCGGCGTGGGGACAACGCGGCGCGTAAGGACATCCGGTCGGCGGAAAGCGGACCGGCGCGTCCGCCAGTGTTTGGCGACGGACGCGCCGGTGCTCGCGTTGCGCGCGGACGTCGGGGATGGGCACCGACGCCAGCAGCGAGCGCGTATAGGGATGGAGCGGGCGGTCGCAGATCTCTTCGGCGTCGCCTTCCTCTATGATCCGGCCGCGGTAAAGGACGATGATGCGGTCCGAGATATGCCGCACCACGGCCATGTTGTGGGAAATGAAAATGTAGCTCACGCCGCGGTCGTGCTGCAGGGATTCGAGCAGGTTGAGCACCTGTGCCTGCACCGAGACATCGAGCGCGCTGACCGCTTCGTCACAGACGATGAGTTCGGGATTGAGGATGAGCGCACGGGCGATCGCGATGCGCTGACGCTGCCCGCCGGAAAACTCCGCAGGAAAGCGCCCGGCAACGGCGGGATCGAGGCCGACGCGGGAAAGCGCCTCGCTGACGCGCTGGCGAACGGTCGCCGCGGCGATTCCGGACCGCGCGATCTGCAGCGGCTCGGCCAGCGTCTCCCCGATGGTCTTGGTAGGATCCAGCGAGCTGTAAGGATCCTGGAACACGGCCTGCAGCGTCTCGCGGAAAACCCGCCGCTGGCGACGGTCGAGCCGAGCTATATCGGTCCCCTTGAGACGTATGCTGCCCTCTGCGACGGGCTGAAGGCCGAGGATGGCCGATCCGATCGTCGTCTTGCCTGACCCGGATTCGCCGACGATGGATACGGTTTCGCCACGGCCGACCGCGAACGAGACATCCGACACCGCCGTCAATGGCGTCCGACCGAGACCGCGGGAGTAAATGACCGTGAGCCCTTCGACATCCAGGAGGGTGCCAGCATCAGTCATTGTGCCAGCCTCGGTCTGAGGAGATCGATCTCTCCGACACGGATGCATCGCGCCGCATGCTGCGGCCGGTCGTTCGCCGGCAGCAGCGGAACCGGCGCCGCGGCGCAGGCCCCGATGCGGAACGCACAGCGCTCCTGAAAGTGGCAGCCGACGGGCCAGTTGGCCGGGCTCGGCACGGTGCCGGGAATGGCGGGAAGTGGCGCGCCGCGCTTCGAAGCGATGGGATTGGAATCGAGCAGGCCGCGCGTGTACGGATGGGCGGGATGCTCGAAAATCGTCTCCGCGTCGCCGATCTCGACGATTTCGCCCGCATACATGACGGCCACCCGGTCGCAGAGGTCGGCGACCACGCCAAGATCGTGCGTGATCAGCACGATTGCCATCCCCATCCTGCTCTGCAGCGAGCGCAGCAGGTCGAGGATGTCCGCCTGGATGGTGACGTCGAGCGCGGTGGTCGGCTCGTCGGCGATGAGCACGCGCGGACGGCCAGCGAGCGCACAGGCGATGGATACGCGTTGCGCCATGCCTCCGGACAGCTGGTGCGGATAGCGCGAGGCGGTATCGGCCGGATCGGGCAGGCCGACCTGGCGGAGTAATTCCAGCACCCGCTCGCGCCGTGCCCTTCGCGGCCCCTTCTCATGCCGTCGGACCAGTTCGCCGAGCTGGCTGGCGACCGTGAAGCACGGATCGAGCGCCACCATAGGGTCCTGCGAAATGTAAGCGAGGCCGGCTCCGCGCGTCTGCGCCCGCACCCG
>CAYOUO010000085.1:0-7553 GCA_964407155.1 uncultured Hyphomicrobiales bacterium
CAGTGTGCTTGTTCTTCGTTCGGTCATTAATGGAGTGCGGCGCGTCTTTCGCACCCCTATGCCATGACCTACGACGTGGTGATCATTGGCGGGGCCGCCCACGGCGCCTCGCTCGCCTACCATCTGGCGGCGGCGCGGTTCGACGGCAGCGTGCTCGTCATCGAGAAGGACCCGACCTTCCAGAAGGCGGCGACGGCGCTCTCCGCGAGTTCCATCCGCCAGCAGTTCTCGACCGCCACCAACATCGAGATTTCGCTCTACGGCATCGACTTCCTGCGCCATGTCGGCGACCTGCTCGAGGTCGATGGCGACCGCCCGTCGATCAGCCTCCACGAAGGCGGCTACCTGTTTCTCGCCACGCCGGAAGGCGCGCCCGTGCTGGCCGAGAACCACGCGCTCCAGGTTTCGCTCGGCGCCGACATTCTCCATCTCGACGCCGCCGGTCTTGCGCAGAAGTTTCCCTGGCTCGCCACCGCCGATCTCGCCGCCGGCTGCTGGGGCCAGAGCGGCGAAGGCTGGTATGACGGCTACGGCCTGATGCAGGCTTTGCGTCGCAAAGCAGCCTCGCTTGGAATCGAGTCCCGCACCGGCGAGGTCGCGGCCATCCTCACCGAAGGGCGGCGCGCGGCAGGCGTGCACCTCACCGACGGCTCCGTGATCGATGCGGGCACCGTGGCCGTGACCGCCGGCACGGGAACGCCCCCCCTTCTCGCCGGCATCGGCGTTCCGCTGCCGGTCGAGGCGCGCAAGCGTTTCGTCTTCACGTTTTCCTGCCGCGAGAAACTGCCGGACTTTCCGCTCTTGATCGATCCGAGCGGCGTCTATGCCCGGCCGGAGGGCGATCTCTACATCTCGGGTGCCTCGCCCCCGGAGGAGAACGACCCCGCCGCACAGGACTTCGAGGTCGATCATGCCTTCTTCGAAGACACGATCTGGCCGGTGCTGGCGGCGCGCGTTCCGGCCTTCGAGCGCATCAAGCCGGGCCGCGCGTGGGCCGGGCACTACGACCTCAACACGTTCGACGCCAATGCCATCGTCGGCCGCCTGCCGCAGCTCGACGACCTCATCGTCGCCACCGGCTTTTCCGGCCATGGCCTGCAGCAGTCACCCGGCGTCGGCCGCGGGCTGGCGGAGCTCGTCATGCATGGGCGCTACCGCTCCCTCGACCTCTCACCGCTGGGCTACGACCGCGTCGTCGCCAACCGCCCGATCGTCGAGAAGAACGTGGTGTGAGTCGGATGGAACGCCGGAGAGTGTCCGGGCTGAGCGCAATCAAATTCTCCGCTTCCCCCGCGAAAGCGGGGGCCCAGGGAGTGCCGAGGAAGTCGCCTCCGGCCGTGACGCGCATCACCCGGCCCCTGGATCCCCGCTTTCGCGGGGAAGGCGGAAGTGACTTGGACCCCTTTCGCGCCGCTACACGCCGCATCTCGCCTCCAAAATAAAGCGGGCGCCCGAAGGCGCCCGCTCCAGATCTTGCTGAACGAGTCCGAAGCTATTCGGCCTTGAGGCCGGCCGCGTCGGTGATCTCGTGCGTCCAGGCGCCTTCCGGCTTGGTCTTGATGATGCCCTGCTGGAGCAGCGCCGCCTCGGTGCGCTTGTAGGCCGCGACCTTGAGCACGCCGTTGCCGCCCGCCGTCAGCTTGGCGACCTCGCCCATCATGTACTTCTGGTGGTCGAGATCCTGGCCGCCGTTGTCGACGACGATCTGCGCCGCCTCATCCGGGTGCGCCAGCGCATAGTCCCAGCCCTTCATCGAGGCCTTCACGAAGCGGACCATCTCGTCCTTGAACTTCGGGTCCTTGAGCTTGTCCTGAAGCGCGTAGAGACCGTCCTCAAGCAGGTCGTTGCCCATCGCCGTGTAGTTGAAGACGGTGAGGTCTTCCGGCTTGAAGCCGGCGTCGAGCACCTGACCGTACTCGTTGTAGGTCATGACCGAGATGCAGTCCGCCTGCTTCTGGATGAGCGGCTGCACGTCGAAGCTCTGCTTCAGCACCGTCACGCCATCCTTGCCGCCGTCGGTCTTGAGGCCGAGCTTGTGCATCCAGGCGAAGAACGGATACTCGTTGCCGTAGAACCAGACGCCCAGCGTCTTGCCCTTGAAGTCGGCCGGCGACTTGATGCCGGTATACTTCGGACAGACCAGCTCCATGCCGGCCTTGGCGAACGGCTGGGCGATGTTGACGAGCATCGTGCCCTTCTCGCGCGCCGCGAGTGCGCCGCCCATCCAGTCTACGATCACATCCGCGCCGCCGCCGGCGATGACGGTTTCCGGCGCGATGTCCGGTCCGCCCGGCTTGATCGTGACGTCGAGACCGGCGTCCTTGTAGAACCCCTTGTCCTTCGCAACGTAGTAGCCGCCGAACTGGGCCTGCGCCACCCACTTCAGCTGCAAGGTCACGGCGTCGGCCGCGAAAGCCGGTCCGCCGACGAGCACGGCCGCCAGCGCCGCCGCACCCAACAACATCTTCTTCATTGTACTAAACTCCCCTCCGTTCAGGGTTGCCGAAACGATGGATGCCAAAACGTCGCGCCTCGTTCGATGAGCGCGATCACGCCGTAGAACGCGGAGCCGGCGAGCGCCGCCACCGCGATTTCCGCCCACACCATGTCGGTATTCATGCGCCCGACCTCGGTTGAGATGCGGAACCCCATGCCGACGATCGGCGTGCCGAAGAATTCGGCGACGATGGCTCCGATCATGGCCAGAGTCGAGTTGATCTTCAAAGCATTGAAGATGAAAGGAAGGGCAGCCGGCAGCCGGAGTTTGACCAGCGATTGCCAGTAGCCCGCGGCATAGGTGTGCATGAGGTCGCGCTCGATGGCGTCCGAAGCGGCAAGCCCGGCCAGCGTATTGATCAGCATCGGGAAGAAGGTCATCGCCACCACGACGGCCGCCTTCGACTGCCAGTCGAACCCGAACCACATCACCATGATCGGCGCGATCGCCACCAGCGGCAGGGCCGACACCAGATTGCCGACCGGCAAGAGCCCACGCTTCAGGAAGGGCACGCGGTCGGCCGCGATGGCGACGAGGAAGCCGGCGCCGCAGCCGATGACATAGCCGGCAACCACCGACTTCAGGAACGTCTGGCGGAAGTCGGCCCACAGCGTCGGCACCGAGGTCACCAGCCGTGCCCAGATCGCGCTCGGCGGCGGCAGGATGATCTCGGGCACCGCGAAGCCGCGCACGATCACCTCCCACAGGAGGATGATCCAGATGCCGAAGATCAGCGGAATGCCGATGTTGAGCACGAAGCGGCCGCCCGGCGTTGTCGTGCGGGCTTCGCAGAGGCGCCGGACGAGCAGCCACGACTGCAGCCAGGCCACCACCGCCAGCGCCCAGAAGCCGGAGGTGGCGGCGAGCAGGCTCGATGCGTTCGGCTTCGCCTCGCTGCCGTACGCGATCACGGCCGGCAGCAGGCCGATGACCCATACCGTGGCGATGGCTGCGCTCACGAACAGCACGACACTGCCGACGGCCGACCGGAAGGCGACCAGCCCGGCGAGTGTCCCCGCCGCGACCAGCACGGCGGCGAGCGCCGCGCCCTCGCCGTGTTCGAGCAGGTAGTCGCGGTGCGCAGGCCCTGCCACCAGCGGCCACGCCAGGGCCGCAGCCAGTGCCGCAAGGGCTGCCCAGCCCTGCCACGCACCGGCGCCTTCGTTTTTCGTGGGCAGGCTGGCGCTCATGCCGGCCGCGCGCCCATGCGGCGCATCACGATGCGCTCGGCGATGCCGACCGCTGCCACCAGAAGCGCAGCCATGACCGAACCGACCACCAGCGCCGCCCACATCTGCACCGACTGGCTGTAGTACGACCCCGTCAACAGCTTCGCGCCGATGCCGGCGACCGCTCCCGTCGGCAGCTCGGC
This sequence comes from uncultured Hyphomicrobiales bacterium, assembly GCA_964407155.1. Lineage (GTDB taxonomy): Bacteria > Pseudomonadota > Alphaproteobacteria > Rhizobiales > Kaistiaceae > DASZQY01. The sequence goes on from CAYOUO010000085.1 coordinate 3,870, forward strand.
GACGATTGCGCCGACCAGCGCCGCCGCCACCGCGACCTTCATCGACGTGAAGAGGAACGGCAGCGAAGCCGGGAGCCGCAGCTTCCAGAAGACCTGCCAGCGGCTGGCATAATAGGTCCGCATCAGGTCGAGGTTGATCGGCGCCGGCGAGCGCAGGCCCTTCACCATGCCGACGGTGACCGGAAAGAACGACAGGTACGTCGAGATCAGCGCCTTGGGTATCAGGCCGGTGACGCCGACGGCGGCGAGCACGACGATCACCATCGGCGCGATCGCAAGGATCGGGATGGTCTGCGAGGAGATGATCCACGGCATCAGGCTCTTGTCGAGGCTCTTCACGTGGACGATGCCGACAGCGAGCAGGATGCCGAACAGGGTTCCCGACGCGAAGCCGACGAGCGTCGAATAGAGCGTGACCCAGGCGTTGAAGATAAGGCTCGACGGCTTGGTTGGGTTGGCCAGCACCGTGCTCTTGTATGTCTCCACCGCCACCTGGTGCGGCGACGGCAGCGTTGGCTTCTTCTGGTTCAGCGTTTCGACGATGAATTCGGTTGCCGAAACGGTCGCGCCGCGCCGCTGATCAAGATCGCGCTGGAACGGCGCGTCGAGCAGGATCGCGCCGAGATACCAGACGATGATGATGGCAATGACGACGACGGTGACCGCAAAAAAGCGGCTGCCGAAGAACCGGGAGGCGACCCCGGGACCGGAGGCCCGAACGAGCGGAAGGGCCGTGGCGGCGCTCATTCAGTCCTCATAGCTATGCCCGGCGCGCAGTCCCGCCCGCACGCGGTGTGCGATCTTCAGGAACTCCGGCGTTTCGCGGACATCGAGCGTGCGGTCGCGCGGCAGATCCGAATCGATGATGTCGTGAATCTTCCCCGGTCGCGGCGTCATGACGACGATCTTGGTCGACAGGAACACGGCTTCGGGTATCGAGTGGGTGACGAACACGACCGTCTTGTTGGTCTTCGCCCAGAGCTGCAGGAGCTGCTCGTTGAGGTGATCGCGGACGATCTCGTCGAGCGCACCGAACGGTTCGTCCATGAGCAGCAGTTCCGGCTGGACCGACAACGCGCGCGCGATCGACACACGCTGCTGCATGCCGCCGGAAAGCTGCCACGGATACTTGCGCTCGAACCCGGTCAGGTTGACAAGCGCCAGATTCTCCGCGACCCGCTTGTCGCGCTCCGCCCTGCCGAGCTTCATGATCTCGAGCGGCAAGGCGACGTTGCGCGCGATCGTGCGCCACGGATAGAGCGCCGGCGCCTGGAAAACGTATCCATACGCGCGGCTGGCGCGCGCCTCGTCGGCGGAGACGCCGTTGACGGTGATGGTGCCGCTCGTCGGCCGCTCCAGATCGGCGATCACCCTGAGCAGGGTGGTCTTGCCGCAGCCGGAGGGTCCGATCAGTGAAACGAACTCGCCGCGCCCGATGGTCAGGTTGATGTCGGCCAGCGCCTCGACCGGCCCGTCGTTGGCCTGAAAGACCAGCCCGAGGTGCTCGACCGCGATCACCGCGGGCCCGGGAGCGGTCGTCGGCGCCGGGGTCAGGGACGTCGCGGCAGTCATCTGGTTCAAGCACACCTCTCCCAGGCGGGGGTATCAGACCGTTCAGGGCCCGCTGCCCCCATTTTCGCCACTATACACCGATCGGCATGTTCTTGGCGGAACGTTCGACCGGCTGCGGGGTGGTCAGCGCCTTCCACGACGACAGCGCCTGGCTGACCGGCGGGTTGGGCCGGCGCTCGACGAAGCGGCCGCGGCCGTCGTCCGCGTCGACCTTGCCCTCGGTCACCACCACGTCCCCGCGCGACAGGGTGAACCGCGGCAGCCCGGTAACTTCAAAGCCCTCGAACACGTTGTAGTCGATCGCCGACACCTGCTTCGCGGCCGTAATCGTCTTTTTCGCCTTCGGATCGAGGACGACGAGATCGGCATCGGCACCGACCAGCACCGCGCCCTTCTTCGGGTAGATGTTGAGGATCTTGGCGATGTTGGTGGACGTGACCGCCACGAACTCGTTCATCGTCAACCGGCCGGTCGCGACGCCCTTCGTCCACAGCATCGGCAGGCGGTCTTCCAGACCGCCGGTGCCGTTCGGAATCTTGGTGAAGTCGCCGAGACCGAAACGCTTCTGCTCCGTCGTGAAGGCGCAGTGGTCGGTCGCCACTACCTGCAGCGAACCGGCCGCGAGCCCCGCCCACAGTGAATCCTGGTTCTGCTTGTTGCGGAACGGCGGCGACATCACGCGCCGCGCCGCGTAGTCCCAGTTCCTGTTGAAATACTCGGTCTCGTCGAGCGTCAGGTGCTGGATGAGCGGCTCGCCGTAGACGCGCTTGCCGAGCATGCGCGCGCGCCGGATCGCCTCGTGCGAAGCCTCGCACGAAACATGCACGACGTAGAGCGGCACCCCGGCCTGATCGGCGATCATGATCGCGCGGTTGGTCGCCTCGCCCTCGACCTCCGGCGGCCGCGAATAGGCATGGCCTTCCGGACCGGTGGTGCCGGCCGCCATGTATTTCTGCTGGAGGCGCGCGACGACATCGCCGTTTTCGGCGTGGACGAGCGGCAGCGCGCCGATCTCGGCACAGCGCAGGAACGACTGGTACATCTCGTCGTCGTTCACCATCAGCGAGCCCTTGTAGGCCATGAAGTGCTTGAAGGTGTTGACACCGCGCTTGACGATCTCCGGCATCTCCTTCCAGACCTGCTCGCCCCACCAGGTGATGGCCATGTGGAAGGAATAGTCGCTCGCCGCCTTCCCGGCTTTCTGCTGCCACGCCTGGAAGGCATCGATCAGAGACTGGTTGATGCCCGGCAGAACGAAGTCGACGACCATCGTCGTCCCGCCGGCGAGACCGGCGCGGGTGCCGCTGGAGAAATCGTCGGTCGACGTCGTCCCCATGAACGGCATCTCGAGATGCGTGTGCGGGTCGATGCCGCCCGGCACGATGTAGCAGCCCGCCGCATCGAGCACCTTGTCGCCCTTCAGGTTCGGGCCGATCGCGACGATCACGCCGTTCTCGATGAGCACGTCAGCGGGATAGGTCAGGTCAGCGGTCACCACGGTTCCGCCCTTGATCACGGTCGACATCGGCTACTCCTCGTCCTCATCGTCCGGTTCGGCATCGACGATCATCATACGCACGATGAACGCGCCGTCGAACGTGTAAACATGCTCGACCTGGCCGTTCTGCAGAATCTTGCCGGCCAGGTCGCGAACGAGCTGGTCGACACGCACGCGCACCGTATCATCGGCGGCAAAATCGATGCGCATCGGCTTCACCACCGGATCGGCGTCACGCCACCGCGCCAGCCAGTACTGGCGCACCGCGTCGCGACCGTGGATGCGGCCGGCGGTCATGCCGTTTGGCCAATCGACGCCGGGAGCGAGATGGGAGAGCGCCGCGTCGATGTCGCGTTCGTTGAAGGCGTCGCAGAGCGCCTCGATCACCTCGCGGCGGCGGGCATCGACATCGGCGCGCGTCAGCCCGGCAGTCGTCAAGCAACGACCTCCGCCGTCTCCAGAACCGCGTGCAGCAAGACGTCGGCGCCGGCTTCCGCCCACTCCTTGGAGATGTTCTCCGCCTCGTTGTGACTCAACCCGTCGACGCACGGGCACATGACCATGGTCGAGGGCGCCACCCGCGCCGTCCAGCAGGCATCATGGCCGGCGCCCGA
>CAYOUO010000086.1:0-4747 GCA_964407155.1 uncultured Hyphomicrobiales bacterium
GCCCGGCCGATGCCGCTGCCGGCACCGGTCACCATTGCGATACGACTGGTCATTCTGCGGCCTGCGCCTTTCCGTGGTTGCCGTAGGGCGGGGAGGGGATGGCCCGGTGGGCCGCCCGCAGCGCCGACGACCACCGCTCGCGAAGATCGTGGAAATAGGGTTCCGCGGCGTCGATGCGATAGCTGAGATCGATCGCCTGGGTGTTCCGCCGGATGGTGAGCAGGTCGATCGGCAGCCCGACGGTGAGGTTGGAGCGGATGGTCGAATCCATGGAGATCAGGCCGATCTTCAGCGCCTCGTCCAGCGTCGTCACCTCGGTCACCGCGCGGTCGAGGATCGGCTTTCCGTATTTGTGCTCGCCGACCTGCAGGTACGGCGTGTCGGCGGTCGCCTCGATGAAGTTTCCCGCCGAATAGATCATGAACAGCCGCATCGGCCCGCCGGCGACCTGTCCGCCGAGCAGGAGGGAGACGCTGAACATCCCCGGTTCCTCCTGCTGGGCGGCCTCGCCGAGCGCGGCCCGCGCCTCGCGCACGGCGCGCCCGACGAACTGCGCCGCCGCGAACATGCTCGGCATGGAGGTCAACGTCTCGAGCTTGCCGGTTTCGGGGCTCTTCATGCCTTCGGTCACGAGTGTGATTGCCGACTGGGTCATGGCGAGGTTGCCTGCCGTCGCGATCGCCATGGCGAGGCGCCCCGGCACCTCGAAGGGGTGGAGCTTGCGGAAGGTCGCGATGTTGTCGAGGCCCGCGTTGGTGCGCGTGTCGGCAATCATCACCAGGCCTTCGCGAACCAGAATCCCGACGCAATACGTCATCATCATCCCCTGCGGCTGCCCCGGGGCCATTCCCCAGCTCCAGGGCCGTTGCACGCGCCCCGGCGCCTTCCGCTGTCGCAATTCTCGTGTTTCCGGCACGAGTCGCAATGAAAAAAGCGGGGTGAAATCGTCAGCGGCGGCCGCCGAGGTCATCAACCTTAACGCGCACCGACAGCGATTCTCCGGTCCCGCCGAACCGTGCTCCGCGGAGCGGGGCGGCATCGTTGCTGTCGAGGCCGATCGCCACGCGCACGTATGCCTCGGTCGGGCAAATCGCGTTGGCCGCGTCGAAGCCGACCCAGCCGAGGCCCTCGACCAGCACCTCGGTCCAGGCGTGACCCGCCTGCTGTTCGCTGACGTCGGCGCGATAGAGGTAGCCGCTGACGTAGCGGGCGGGATAGCCGAGGTGCCGCACGGCGGCCAGCATGATGTGAGCGAAATCCTGGCAGACGCCGCGCTTTGCCTCGAATGCCGCCGCCGCCTTCGTTCCGGGCTTCGTGGCATCGGGATCGAACGCCATGACATCGTGGATGGCTGCGGTCAGCCGGTGGAGCAGGTCGAGGGGGTCGCTTCCGGAGGGTTCGCCGGCGGCGGCGGCGAGTTCGCGGATCGCCGCGCTGGGCGCGGTCAGCGCCGTCTCGCGCAGGTACACGATCGGCGGCAGCCGCTCGATCTGTCCGGAAACGATGCCGTGCGTGTCGCTTGTCTCCACGCGCCCCTCGGCCACCACGAGCAATTCGTCCAGCGGTCCCTCGACCGTGAAGCTGTGCATCGTGTTGCCGAAGGCATCGGTGCCTTGCGCCAGCCGGCAGTCGCGGTCGACGTCGAGCCGCCAGTCGACGACGAACTGCCCGTCGTGGCCGCGCGGCGTCAGCCTGAGCATCTCGATCGCGCGCAGCGCCGGCGAGGCATAGGCGTAGCGGGTCTCGTGGCGGACGCGGAGGCGCATCAGATCAGATACTGCGTGGCGATCGCATCGCCGAGGCGCGCGTTGTCGGCGATGAATTCCGTCAGGAATTCGTGCAGTCCCTTCCTCTGGAAGATGTCGGCGATGGAGGCATTCTGCAGCCGGGTACGGACCGAGCGCGCGACGCGCTGCGCCGGACCCTGGCGGCCATAGGCCAGGGAAAGCTCGTCGAGGAAGCTGGTCAGATTTTCGTAGCAGCTCGCCAGCGAGCGCGGCATCTGCTCGTTCAGCACCAGCAGGTCCGCGATCAGCCACGGCTTCAGGCTCTCGTGGTAGACCCAGCGGTAGGCGGTCAGCGACGACACGGCGCGAAGGATGGATGCCCACTGAAAATAGTCGAGACCGCCGCCGACGCGCTCGCCCTCCGGCAAGAGTAGGTGATACTTCACGTCGAGAATGCGCGCGGTCGAATCGGCGCGTTCCAGATAGACGCCGAGCTGCAGGAAGAAATATGCGTCGTTCCTCAGCATCGTGCGGTAGGCGGCGCCGTCGAAGCGCAGGCAGGCTTCCTTCACGCGCGACAGGAATGCGGTGAGCGTGTCGCCGTCCATCTTCAGGCCGTCGAACCGGCGCAGCTCCAGCCAGGCGCTGTTGATCGCTTCCCACATCTCGCTGGTCAGCGCGGTGCGCTCGGCACGCGCGTTGTGACGCGCGGTGGCGAGGCAGCTCTTGATGCTGGAGGGATTGCCGGCGGCGAACGCGAGGAAATCGATGGCGGCGTCGCGGGTGATTTCCTCGTGCGTGCTGTCGAAGCCGGACAGCGCCCGCGCCGCCGACATCGCCGAGACCCATTCGTTGGATTCGCCGGCGTAGGAGATCGGCGTCGCGGCAAGGCGGTTCGCGGCATCGATGATGCGCGCGGTGTTGTCGGCGCGCTCGACGTAGCGCGCCAGCCAGAACAGGCTGTCGGCGGTGCGGCTCAGCATGGGGATGCCGCCAGCGGCAGCAGCACTGCGCGTGACAAATCTCTCTCCGGAACGGAGAGGGCGGCCCGAGCGAAGCGGAGCGAAGACGATGTCACGCTCATCCGTCGAGCACCCAGGTGTCCTTGGTGCCGCCGCCCTGGCTGGAATTCACCACCAGCGATCCTTCGTTCAGTGCCACGCGCGTGAGCCCGCCGGGGACGATGCGTACCTTGTCGGCGCCGGAAAGAACGAACGGCCTCAGATCGACGTGACGCGGCGCCACGCCGGCGGCAGCGAAGGTCGGTGAGGTGGAAAGCGCCAGCGTCGGCTGCGCGATGAAATCCTCCGGGTCCGCCTTGATCTTTGCCGCAAAGGCGGCCCGCGTCGCTGCATCGGCGGCGGGTCCGATCAGCATGCCGTAGCCGCCGGAGCCCGCGACCTCCTTCACGACAAGCTCGTCGAGATGCTCGAGCACGTACTTGCGTGCGTCGGGCTCGCGGCAGCGCCAGGTCGGCACATTCTTCAGGATCGGCTCCTCGCCGAGATAGAAGCGCACGATCTCGGGCATGTACGAGTACACGGCCTTGTCGTCGGCGACGCCGGTGCCGACGGCGTTGGCAAGCGTGATATTGCCGGAACGGTAGGCGTGCATCAGACCGGGCACGCCGAGCTGCGAGTCAGGCCGGAAGGTGAGGGGGTCGAGGAAATCGTCGTCGAGCCGCCGGTAGATGACGTCGACACGCTTCGGCCCTTCTGTCGTGCGCATGTAGACGATGTTGTCGCGCACCAGGAGGTCGCGTCCCTCGACCAGCTCGATGCCGAGCTTGTCGGCGAGGAACGAGTGCTCGTAGTAGGCGCTGTTGAAAGGGCCGGGCGTCAGCAGCGCCACGGTCGGATCGTCGGGCGCCGACAGCGGCGCGACCGACTTCAGCGTGGCGAGCAGCTCCTCCGGATAGTTCTCCACCGGCGCAATGCGGTTCACCCCGAACAGGTCGGGGAACAGCCGCATCATCACCTCGCGGTTCTCCAGCATGTACGAGACGCCCGAGGGCGTGCGCGCGTTGTCCTCGAGAACGTAGAAGTCGTTGTCGTCGACGCGGACGACGTCGATGCCGGCGATCTGCACATAGACGTCGTGGGGTAGGCGCAGCCCCACCATTTCCGGCCGGAAGTATGGATTGCGGTAAACGAGGTCGGCGGGAATTTTCCCGGCGGCGATGATTTCGCCGGCACCGTAGACGTCGGCGAGGAAGGCGTTCAGCGCCGTTACCCTCTGCGTCAGACCGGCCGACAGGCGCTGCCATTCCGGCTTGGTGATGACGCGGGGAATGATGTCGAACGGGATGATGCGCTCTTCCGCATCGGCGGCGCCGTACACCGCAAACGTTATGCCGATGCGGCGGAACAGCAGCTCGGCTTCAGCGCGCCGCTGCCCGAGAAGTTCGGCGGGTGTGGTTTCCAGCCAACGCTTGAGGAATTCGTAGCCCGGGCGGCAGCCGCCTTCGGGCAGATACATCTCATTGAACGCGGCCGTCATCGACCTCGGCAGTCCCTCGGAGCTCGGAATTCCATCCTAACTCCGCATGCAAGAAGAACGCCAGCCGCGAGCGCAGTCCGCGTTCAGGCGATCGCCTCCTCGCCTTCGTCCTCGATGGGCGGCAGCGCGGCGAGTTCCGCTTCGCTGAGGTTCGACCAGTCGACGATCTCCATGAGGCCGTCGGCATGCTCGACGACGGCCGTGCAGCTCTCCACCCAGTCGCCGCAGTTCACATAGCGCAGGCCGAAATCCTCGTGCAGCGCGGCGCGGTGGATGTGCCCGCAGATGACGCCATCCACGTTATGCTTGCGCGCGGCCGATACCAGTTCCTGCTCGTAGTGGCCGATGAAATTGACGGCAGTCTTCACGCGCATCTTCGCCCAGTTGGAAAACGACCAGTAGGGCAGGCCGAACATGTGGCCGACGCGGTTCATGATCGTGTTCAGGGCGAGCGCGGCGACGTAGAGATGGTCGCCGATGAAGGCCAGCCACTTGGCGTGGTCATGCACGACATCGAAGCA
>CAYOUO010000087.1:0-5718 GCA_964407155.1 uncultured Hyphomicrobiales bacterium
TGCCGCTCGTGATCGTCGCGCCGCTCTTCGGCATGCTGCTCGGGCTTGAGCCGGCCGCGCTCGTCACCACCACGGCGACGCTGGCCGCCGGCACGCCGGCGCTCATTCTCATCGGCGCGGTCGGTGCGGCGCTCACCGCGGCGCTGGCGCGGGGCGGCATTCTGGTCGCCGTGCTGGTGCTGCCGTTCACCATCCCCGTGCTCATCTTCGGGGTCAACGCCGCGTCCACCGCAATCGTCGGGCCGACGCCGTTCCTGCCGCCGTTTCTCATTCTGGTCGCACTGACGCTGTTCTCTCTGGTGATCGGTCCGGTCGCGGCGGCGGCGGCGCTCAGGATCAATCTTGATTGATTGCAACCGGCAGCCGGCGGAATTCCTTTTTCCCGCCATTGCTCTAGAACACGTGCCATGCCGCTGATCGACTATGCCAACCCGACCCGGTTTCTCGCCTTCGCGGCGAGAGCGCTGCCGTGGCTCGGCGCGGCCGCGGCGATCCTGCTCGTGGCGGGCCTCTGGCTCGCATTCTTCGGCTCGCCGCCCGACTACCAGCAGGGTCAGACGGTGCGCATCATGTACATCCATGTGCCGGCAGCGTGGCTGTCGAGGTTCGGCTACGGCGTGAGGGCGGTGGCGGCGCTCGGCACGCTGGTGTGGCGGCACCCGCTCGCCGACGTCACCGCCAAGGCGGCGGCGCCGCTCGGCGTGGCGTTCACGTTTCTCGCGCTGGTCACCGGCTCACTGTGGGGCAAGCCGATGTGGGGCACGTGGTGGGTGTGGGACGCGCGACTCACATCGGAGCTCGTGCTTCTCCTCATGTATCTCGGGCTGATCGCGCTCTGGCAGGCGGTCGACGATTTCGCACGTGCGGCGCGCGTGGTGGCGGTGCTCACGCTGGTCGGCAGCGTCAACATCCCGATCATCAAGTTCTCCGTCGACTGGTGGAACACGCTGCATCAGGGCGAGAGCATCTTCCGCGCGGGCGGACCGACGATCGACGGCGGCATGCTGACGGCGCTGTTCACGATGATGGCGGCGATGACGCTGCTCTACGCGGCGCTCCTCATCGCGGCGGTGCGGAACGAGATCCTGCGCCGGCGCGCCCGGCAGATGGAGATGCTGGCGGCGGGGGAGCGGGCGTGAGCGATCACACCGGCTTCATCGTCGCGGCCTACGCGGTGACGGCGGTGGTGCTCGTCGCGCTCGTTCTGTGGGTTGCGCTCGACGCGCGGCTGCAGAAGCGGCGGCTTGCCGATCTCGACGCGCGCGGCATCAGGCGGCGCTCGGAGCGAACCCCATGAGTGCGCCACTGCCCGATCCACCGGCGGGCACTTCCCCGCCACGGCGCGGCGGTGGGGTCAAACTCTATCAGCTGCTGCCGCTCGGGCTGTTCGCGTGCCTCGCGCTGATCTTCCTGCTCAAGCTGCAGTCCGGCAGCGACCCGTCGACGCTGCCGTCGGCGCTGGTCGGCCACGCGGCGCCGCCGTTCGACCTGCCGGCGCTCGATGGCGTCGGGGTACCGGGGCTGAAGCAGGCCGATCTCATCGGCAAGGTGACCATCGTCAACGTGTTTGCGTCGTGGTGCGTGCCCTGCCGGCAGGAACAACCCGAGCTCACCCAGCTCGCGCGCGCCTTCGCAGGCAGCAGCCAGGTGCGGCTGGTCGGCATCAACTACAAGGACCCGCCGGACAAGGCGGCGGCCTTTCTCGACGAGGTGGGCAATCCCTATTCGGCGATCGGCGTCGATCGCGATGGGCGCGTCGGCATCGACTGGGGCGTCTACGGGGTGCCGGAAACCTATGTGGTCGATGCGAGAGGCATCGTGCAGCACAAATTCATCGGGCCGCTGACCGGCGACGAGATCGCCGGCGAACTCAGGTCGCAGATCGACCGGGCGCTCGCCGCCGCGAAGTGAGGCTTAGGCCACGCGCGCTGCCACCGTGCGGAGCGAGAGAACGCGCGCCGCCGTGAACGACAGGCCGCCGGCGGCGATCAGCACCGGCAGCGTGAGATGGGCGCGGTTCAGGCCGACGAGATCGGCGAGGGTGCCGAGCAGCGCCGGGGACAGCAGGATGGCGAGGCCGACGGCGAGCGTGAGATAGGACGCTGACTGTTCGCGGGTGTGCGGCGCCGTGCCGAGGGCAAGGGCCATCGAAACCGGATACTGCGGCGAAACGCAGAGTCCCAGCATCACGATGCCGGGTATGGCTGCCCACGGCTGGCCGACGCCCCAGTAAAGGGCAAATCCGGCGAGGCCGAGCGCGAAGGCTGTCGCCACGATGATCTCCGGCGGCACCCGGTTGATGAAGGCGCGGAGCGCCATGCGTCCGGCAAGCACGCCGACGTAGAAGCCGGCGACCGCGGTCGCCGCCGCTGCGGGCTCGAAGCCGACCACGCGTTCGAGGAACGACGGTGCCCACAGGAGGATGCTGAACTCGAGCGAGACGCCGAAGAAGAGCTGGCAGAAGTAGGCCCAGAACGCAGCGGGCAGGCGGACGTGCCGGCTGGCCGCATGCGGCGCGTCCTCCGGCAGCGCGGCTCCACGGAAGAGCGCGATCAGGACGACGGCAACAACCGCGGGGAAAATGACGGCGGGGCGCCAGCCGAGGCCGATCGCGACAGAGAGGCCGGTGAGCAGCGGCGCGATCAGCGCGTAGGAGTAGCCGACGATGGCCTGCTCGGCGAGCGCCTGTCGGCGGCCCTCGCCGTGGAGGTCGGCCAGGAGCGCCGGGACGCCGGCGGCGATCAGGCCGCCGCCGATGCCGATGATCAGGCAGCTCAGGATGCTGACCCATGCGGCGGGCGCCAGGCAGAGCAGGATGGCGCCGGCGGCGATGGTGGCAGCGCCCAGCCGGAGCGAGCGGCGGCGGCCGAGCGGCACGGTGAGCGAGCGGCCGAACAGGGCGGCCACGACGATGCCGATGGCGGTCGCGCTCGAATGCAGGCTGACCTCGCGGTAGCTCAGCGCGAACTCGTCCTGCAGGAACGGGAAGACGTTCCCCTCGACGTTGAAGAGGTAGATTTGCGTGGCGATCAGAAAGTAGCCGTACCAGCTTGCCGGCCGGCGAACGAACGCGGCAGCGCTCACTCGCTCTTGCCCTCTTCCGGGATCGTCGTGCGGTTGATCAGGCCGACCTGGGCAACGGCGAAGATCATGGTCAGCGGCAGCACGCCGAACACCTTGAAGGTCACCCACTGATCGGTGGTGGTATAGTGGCGGACGATCTCGTTCAGCACGGCGAGCCCGAGGAAAAACAGTCCCCAGCGCAAGGTGAGCTTTCGCCATCCCTCGTCGGTTAGACGGAAGGCGGAGTCGAAAACATAGCCGAGCAACGGCTTGCCAAACGCGAGGCCGCCGAGGAGCACGCCACCGAACAGGCAGTAGATGATCGTGGGCTTGATCTTCACGAACGTCTTGTCCTGAAACCACAACGCAAGACCGCCGAAGACGACCACGACGATTGCCGAAACCAGGGGCATCAGCGGCAGGCGGCGGATCATGGCGTAGGAGACTGCGAGCGCGATCAGGGTGGCGACGATGAAGCACGCCGTGGCGAAGAAGAGCGGTCCGCCGAGCGCAGCGATCGCCGGCCACTTCCGTGCCACGGCATCGCCGCGCGCGTTGGCGAGGAAGAAGATCACCAGCGGGCCCATCTCGAGCACGAGCTTGAGGATCGGGTTCAGCTTTCTTTCGGCGGGGGTGAGGGCGTTGGGTTCGGATTCGAACGTCATGCGGCGTTTTCCAATAGGGTGAAGCAGCACCCGCGGGTATCTCATTTTCCGCTTCCCCCGCGAAAGCGGGGGTCCAGGTCGTGGGCGAAGTGTTTCGCGCTTCCCAATTCTTGCGGTTCTTTCGTCTGCCCCTGGTTCCCCGCTTTCGCGGGGAAATCGGAGAAAGACTAAAGGCCCGCGAGCGCCTTGGCAAAATCGGAGGCAGTAAACGGTTCGAGGTCGTCGACGCCTTCGCCGACGCCGATGAAATGCACCGGCAGGCGATAGCGGTCGGCGATGGCCACCAGGATGCCGCCGCGCGCGGTGCCATCGAGCTTGGTCATGACCAGCCCGGTGACGCCGGCGCGGCGCCCAAAAATCTCCACCTGCTGGAGGGCGTTCTGGCCGGTGGTGGCGTCGAGCGTGAGCAGCACGGAATGCGGCGCGGTCGGATCGAGCTTGCGGATCACGCGAATGATCTTCTCGAGCTCCGCCATCAGCGCATCCTTGTTCTGCAGGCGCCCGGCGGTGTCGATGACGAGCACGTCGGCGGCCTTCTCCTGCGCGGCCTTCAGCGCGTCGAAGGCGAGACCCGCCGCATCGGCGCCCTGCGCGCCGGCGATCACGGTGGCGCCGGTGCGCTCGCCCCAGATGCGGAGCTGCTCGATGGCGGCGGCGCGGAACGTGTCGCCGGCGGCGAGCACGACGTTCCTGCCTTCGGCCGCAAACTTCGCGGCGAGCTTGCCGATGGTGGTCGTCTTGCCGGTGCCGTTGACGCCGACGACGAGGATCACGTGCGGCTTCTTCTCCGGATCGATCGTGAGCGGCTGCGCGACCGGCGTCAGCGCGGTGGTGATTTCAGCGGCGAGCAGCGTACGGATCTCCTCTTCGCTGATCTCGCGGTCATAACGGCTGGCGCGGAGCGCGTTGGCCATGCGCTCGGCGAACTCCGTGCCGAGGTCGGCGCGGATCAGCGTGTCTTCCAGTTCGCCCAGCGTTTCGGCGTCGAGCTTCTTTTTGGTGAAGATCGCGGCGACGCTCTCCGACAGCGCGCTCGACGAGCGCGCGAGGCCGCTTCTCAGCCGCTCGAACCATGAGCGCTTTGGCTTCGGCTCGGCTTCGGCGGGCGCTTCCGTTTCCGCTTCGGCGGGCGGTTTCGTTGCGCCGGAAAATATGCGGCCGAACAGCGCCACTACGCGGCCTCCGCATGAGGAAGAACCGTGGCCGACAGTGTGCGGCCGTCGTGGCCGGTGATGCGCGCCGCGACGAACGTGCCGGGTGTGCCGTCGATGCGGGCCGGCGTGAACTGCTCGGTGCGGCCGATGCCGCCGTTCTCGACGAGTAACATGCGGACGTGGCCGATCTCGCGATCCAGGAAGGCGGCGCGCGCGCGTTCGGCCTCGGCCCGCAGGCGGGCGGCACGCCGCTTCACGACATCGGGCGCGAGTTGCGGCATGCGGGCGGCCGGCGTGTGCGGGCGCGGCGAGAACGGAAAGACGTGCACGGTGCTGCGGCCGCAGTCGTCGATCAGCGCGGTGGAGTTTGCCGCCATCGCTTCGGTCTCGGTCGGGAAGCCGGCGATGAGGTCGGCGCCGAAAACGGCGTCGGGACGCAGGCGGCGCACTTCATCGGTAAAGGCAACGGCAGCGGCGCGGCTGTGCCGGCGCTTCATGCGCTTCAGGATCATGTCGTCGCCGTGCTGCAGCGAGAGATGGAGGTAAGGCATCAGGCGCGGCTCATCGGCAATGGCGTCGAGGAGCGCGCGGTCGACCTCGACGGAATCGATCGATGACAGGCGAAGGCGGCGAAGTTCGGGCACCTCGCGGAGGATCGTCCGCACCAGCGTGCCGAGGGTGGGGCGCGCGGCGAGATCGTTGCCCCAGGCGGTGATGTCGACGCCGGTCAGCACGACCTCGGCGTGGCCGGCTTCGACCAGCGCGCGGATTTCGGCAACGACATCGGCGACGGGAAGCGAGCGCGAGGCGCCGCGGCCGAAGGGGATGACGCAGAA
>CAYOUO010000088.1:0-3617 GCA_964407155.1 uncultured Hyphomicrobiales bacterium
ACGACGAGGCCGGGAACCGTCTCGAGCAGTTGGGCGGGGCGGTAGGCGGGAAGCTCGGTCAGCTCCTGCTTCAGGACGATGCCCTGGCTGGAGGTCTGTGCGGTTCCGAGGAGTTCGGTCCGGGCGGCCGTGACCACGACCTGCTCCGCTCCGGGCGTCCCCATGTCGGGGGCTTCGGCAGTCGGCGGCTCCGCCGTCGCGGGCGTGGTCGCGGCGGGCTGGTCCGGCGTCTGTGCCGGTGCGGACTGGTCGGCCGGCGCGGGTTGGGCCGGCGCGGGTTGGGCGGAAGCAGGCGTCACGAGCCAAAGGCCCGCGCCCGAGCATAGGAGTACAGCCCGCAAGAGACGGGCCGGCCCGATGGAATGTCTACTGCGCAAGAAACCCCCGATGCTTTGCAGCCGATACGCGCCGTCGCCTGCAAACCCTCATAATGGACCTGCCTCGCTCGCGCTTTGATCGATATCAGGCCGTATGGCGGACCGGAACGTGCCCGAGCGTTCCGTGGGGAACCGCGCCGCAGATCCCGTCGGGTCGTGGTTCGGTCAGGGACCGGCGCCGAAGACGCGGTCGAAGATCGTGTCCACCTCCTTCAGATGGTAGCCAATGTCGAAGAGCGCCGCCAATTCCTCGCGCGGCAGATGGCGCCGGACGTCCGGGTCGGCGGCAAGCAGGTCCTCCAGCATGCCCTCGCCGTGGAAGCAGCGCATCGCATTCTGTTGGACCACGCGATAGGCGTCCTCGCGGCTCATCCCGGCCTGGGTCAGCGCCAACAGGAAACGCTGCGAGTCGGGAAGACCGCCGAGCGAATCGAGGTTCGCCGCCATGCGCTCGGGGTTGACGATCATCTTGTCGATGACCCCGGCGAGGCGGTTGAGGGCGAAATCGAGGGTGATCGTCGTATCGGGGGCGATAAAGCGCTCGACCGAGGAATGCGAGATGTCGCGCTCGTGCCAGGTGACGATGTTTTCCAGCGCCGGGGTCACCGCCGCGCGGATGACCCGCGACAGGCCGGTCAGGTTCTCCGACAGCACCGGGTTGCGCTTGTGCGGCATCGCCGAGGAGCCCTTCTGTCCCTCGGCGAAATACTCGGAGGCTTCGCGCAGCTCGGTGCGCTGCAGATGGCGCAGCTCGGTGGCGAAGCGCTCGATCGCCGCGGCGGTCAGCGCCAGCGCCGCGAAGAACGCGGCATGGCGGTCGCGCGGGATGATCTGGGTCGAGACCGGTTCGGGCACCAGGCCGAGCTTTTCGGCGACGTATTCCTCGACGCGCGGGTCGATATTGGCGAATGTCCCGACCGCACCGGAAATCTGGCAGGTGGCGATCTCCCGGCGCGCCGCGACGAGCCGCTCGCGGTTGCGGGCGAACTCGGCGTAATGGCCGGCGAGCTTGAGCCCGAACGTCGTCGGCTCGGCGTGGACGCCGTGGCTGCGCGCGATGGCCGGCGTGCAGCGGTGCTCGAAGGCGCGTTTCTTCAGCGCGGCGAGCACGCGGTCGAGATCGGCGAGCAGGATGTCGGCCGCCTGGGTGAGCTGCACCGCGAGGCAGGTGTCGAGCACGTCGCTCGATGTCATCCCTTGATGGACAAAGCGGGACTCGGCGCCGACATGCTCGGCGAGGTTGGTGAGGAAGGCGATGGTCTCGTGATGCACCTCGCGCTCGATCTCGCGGATGCGCTCGACCTCGAATTTCCCGCGCTCCCGCACCGCCCGGGCGACGCCCTTGGGGATAACGCCGAGCATCTCCTGCGCCTCGCAGGCGCAGGCCTCGATCTCCATCTGGATGCGGAAATAGTTTTCCGGCTCCCAGATTTTCGCCATTTGCGGCCGGCTGTAGCGCGGGATCATGCGGTGACGGCCTTTTTCGACAGGGAACCGGACTCTACCACGAGCGGCAGCGCCATCAGTATGTCGTCATGGTACTGGCCGTGATACTTGGTCGCGTGACGCTCGACGCCGTACGCGACAAAGCCGAGACGGGCGTAGAGCCGCCGGGCCGGCGCGTTGTCGCTGACGACGGACAATTGCAGGATCTCGACCTGCTGCCGGGCGTGGCCGATGATCGCCTCGACCAGCGACTGGCCGATGCCGCGGCCGCGGGCTTGCCGCCGGACATACATGCCCCATAACACGCCCTTATGGCGATGCTTGGCTTTCGGCTGAATGTAGAACCCGGCGACGCCGAGCAGCTCGCCGTCGCCGAACGCGCCGAAGACGACGTCGTCGGCAAGCCGCGCGGCAAAGCGTTCGACCGGCTGGGACCGCTCGTCTTCCAGCGTGCCGGCGAAAGCGTGCGGGGTGTCCGCCAGCCCCTCCAGCCGGATGTCGCGGTAGAGCAGGGCATCGCCGGGGCCCAGCCGGCGCAGCTCGACCGGCGCGGTCATGCCGGCAACGTCACGGCGGCTTCGCGCCGCTCGCAGCCAAGGGCGGCCAGGGTCGCGCGCATATGCGGCGGCACCGGCGCGGTGACCCGGACGGCCGGGCGGGCGGGATAGAGCGGGATGCCGATCGCCCGGGCATGCAGTTGCAGCGGCTCGCCGGTGCTGTCGGACGGCATGGGTCCGCGATAGGTCGGGTCGCCGACGACCGGACAGCCGAGCACGGCGCAATGAACGCGGATCTGATGGGTGCGGCCGGTCTTGGGGCGCAGCTCCAGCCACGACCGGCCGCCGGCCGTGGCGAGCACCCGGTATTCGGTGACGGCGGTCTGCCCGGCCGGATCGACCTCCATGCGCCAGCCGACCCGCCGCGTCGTATCCTTGCGCAGCGGCGCGTCGATGACGCCATCCGGCTGCGCGGGAACCCCGGCGACGACGGCCCAGTAGACCTTCTCGATCCTGCCCTCGCGGAACAGCGCGCCGAGCCGGCGCAGCGCCTTCGGGTGGCGGCCCAGCACCAGGCAGCCGCTGGTGTCGCGGTCGAGCCGGTGCGCCAGCGCCGGCGGCCGCGGCAGCCCGAACCGCAGCAGCGGCAGCCAGTGCTCCAGCTGCGGCCCGCCGCCCGGCCCGGCATGCACCGGGATGCCGGCCGGCTTGTCGACAACGAGGATCAGCCCGTCGCGATACAGCACCCGGTCGGTCAGGCTGGCGGGCAGCGGCGCGGCGGGGATTATCGCGAAGGCGATGGCCTGCATCGGTAGCCGTCGTTGTTTCATGCGCCTGCCGGTATTTGGCGGCCCGGCCGGGGCGCGGCAACCCTCGTAGCCGCTCATCGGCCCGGGGACAAGCAAAGCTTCGGCGAGCGGCTGTTCCGGAGCAGCTCGCGCGGTATCATGTTTGCCAGGTACCATTCGCCCCGGGAGGCCGGCATGACCCTGTCGCCAACGATCGAAACCCACATCTTCGCCGATGACGGCACTGTGCCGAACAGCCCGCTGCCGCTCGTGCTGTATCGCGGCGCGCTCGGGACGGAGGGTGATCTCGCGGCGCGCTGCGAGGCGCTGTTCGAGGCCAATGGCTGGCCCGGCGCCTGGCGCAACGGCATCTATCCCTATCATCACTACCACAGCAACGCGCATGAGGTGCTGGGCATTGCCCGCGGCTCGGCGCAGGTGCGGCTCGGCGGCGAGAACGGTGCGACCGTCGAGCTGCGGCAGGGCGATGTCGTGGTGATCCCGGCCGG
>CAYOUO010000089.1:0-2553 GCA_964407155.1 uncultured Hyphomicrobiales bacterium
TCGCCGAGCGCGCGGTGATCGTTCTCGTCACCGGTCATCAGGATGTTGAGCTTGGTGCCGGCGTATTTCTTCGGATCGTAGCCGGCTGCGACTGCGCGGTCGAACGCTGTGCCGAGCACGCCACCGCCAAAGGCAGCAGTCGAGAGGCCGGCCAATGCGACGCGCTGCATCAGTTGGCGACGGTTCATCGCCAACGGCGATGTCGTGCCGTCGCGGCGGCCCGTGTCGTCTGATTTCGTCATGATCCCTCCCAGGATATTCGTTGTGAGAGCGACGCGCATTTTTTCAGGCGCGCGGCCGAGGGCATTTTCGCCACGAAAAAGGCTATGCGGCATGCCTCAGAAAGTCAAGCTTTCTGCGAAGTCAATCGTATGATACGAGAGGGCCTGAAAACGTAGTCTGCGCGCCATGTTCGTCGGCCATGACCGCTTCGCCGTCGAATTTTCTTTCGCAGCGTCAAACGCAAAACAGTGATCGGGGAGGATTGCAGATGAAGTCGGCAAGCGTCGTGGTGACAGGAGTGGGGACCGGTATTGGTCGCGCAATCATTACGCGTCTGGCCGCGGACGGTTGGCGCACCGTTGGCGTCGAGATCAACGAAACGCAAGCAAATGACGCGCGCCGGCAGCTGGGCAGCGGTCACGAGGTGATTGCAGGAGACGCTTCTGACCGGAAAGTTCTGGCAGCGGCACGGAAGCGTGCCGAGGAATTTGCTCCGCTGGGAGGCTGGGTCAACAACGTCGGTGTCGCGCTGATGGGCAATCTCCACGACCCCAAGGTGGAAGAGGTGGAGCGGGTGATGGCCGTCAACCTGATGTCGCATTTCTGGGGAGCGTCGGAAGCGATCCAGACATGGGTCGGCCAGCGCCGCACCGGCGCCATCGTGAACATCTCGTCGGTGCACGGCCGCGCTGCCTTCAACATGTGGGCGGCCTACGACGTGGCAAAGGCAGGCATCGATGCGCTGACGCGCTATATCGCGGTCGAGTACGGACCGATCGGCATCCGCGCCAATGCCGTGGCCCCGGGTGCGATCGCGACGCCGCTGGTGAAGCAGGTCATCAAGGCGAGCCCCGATCCGGCGGAGGCTGAGCGCGAGATGTCGGTCATCCATCCTCTGGAGCGCATCGGCCAGCCTGAGGAAGTCGCTGCCGCCGTTTCCTGGCTTCTTTCCGATGAGGCGTCGTTTGTTACCGGTCAGTCGCTGGCCGTCGACGGCGGCCTGACCTCGCGGAGTTACCGCTACGCGCCGGATGCCGAACTGCTGAAGCGCTACGGCAAGCCGATCAAGTAGGGCCGGCAACGACCCCCTTATCGTGCAGCCGGCCGATCTCGGCGGCCGGCAACCCGAGCACGCCGGCGAGAATCTCGTCCGTGTGCGCACCCAGCCGCGGTGCCGGCATGGCCGCCAGTCGCGGCATCGCGCTGAAATCGAGCGGCGAGGCGGGGGTGAGATACGTTCCGGAGCCCGGATGCTCGATTCGCGCGAACATCGGATTCGCTGCCGAGGCGCGCGCGTCTTCCCGCACCGTCTCGGCAAAACTCCGGTACGGTCCCCATGATGCGCCGGCGGCGGTAAGTTGCTTCTCCGCTTCCGCCATCGTCCGCGCCGCGAACCACGGCGCCAGCGCATCCGCGATGACGTGGCGTGCATGGAAGCGGCCGGCCTGCGTGTCGAGATTCTGGCCGCTGCTCAGCCCGAGCGCTGCCGCATCGATGCCGGTTGCGGCCACCAGCGCCTGCCATTGGCGCTCGGTCAGACCAACCACCATGATGCGTCGCTGGTCGCGCGTCGCGAAATCGCGTCCGAACGCGCCATAGAGATAGTTGCCATCTTTGCCTGGTGCGCCCGCGTTGAGTTCTGCCTCCGCCAGGCGGCCGAGGTTCGCCGTCATCGCCAGCGCGACATCGGAAAGCGCCGTTTTGACCAGCGTGCCTGCGCCGGTCCGCGTGCGGTGACGCTCGGCGGCAAGGATGCCGACGGCGGCGAGCGTGCCCATGGCGATGTCCCACGCCGGGAGCACGCTGTTCACCGGCTCGCTGCTGCCGGCCGGTCCCGTGATCGACGGAAAGCCGGTGGCGGGATTGACCGTGTAGTCGACCTCGCTCGAGCCGTCGTGGTTGCCGGTGAGAACCGCCATGATCAGATCGGCGCGCTTTGCCTTGAGGGCGTCGTAGCCCAGCCAGCCGCGCGCCGGAAAGTTGGTGAGAAAGATGCCGCCATCGGCATCGGGCTGCGTGATCAGCGCGGTGACGATTTCCTGCCCGGCAGGTGCCCTGAGGTCGATCTGGATCGAGCGCTTGCCCTTGTTGAGGCCGGCCCAGAACAGGCTGTTGCCGTTTTTGTCCAGCGGCCAGCGGTTGGCATCGGGCCCGCCTCCGATCTGGTCGAACCGGATGACATCGGCGCCGAGTTGCGCCAGCGTCATGCCGCCGAGCGGCGCCGCGACAAACGCCGAGCCCTCGACGACACGCATGCCGGCGAGAATCCCCCCGGTCATGCCATCAACCCGACGAGGCGCCAGTCCAGGACCGGGGCACGGTCGGCGCCAC
>CAYOUO010000090.1:0-2674 GCA_964407155.1 uncultured Hyphomicrobiales bacterium
GTCGCGCTGCTGCTGCCGTTCGCGCCGGATGTCGTCCGCTTCGTCGATCCGGGCTGGTTCCTCGCCATCGGCTTCCTGTTCTCGGTGTTCGTTCTGCTCGCCGCGGCGTTGATCGTGCGCGAAGACTACGATGTCATGGACGGCGCCGTCGGTGAAAGCGAGCGCCGGTTTCAGGGTGCGCGGGCGGCGTCGTGTCCCGCGGCGGTGATGGTCGCGACGGGGCTCGTCGTCGCCTATCTCGCCGCTCTCGCCTGGTGGCTGATGGCGGTGCATGGCCTGCCGCTGGTGACGCGGGCGCCGGTGGCTGGTCCGGCGCCGCTGGCCTATCTCCTCATTGCTCTGCGCGGTCTGCCCACGACGGCGCTGCTCTCGGCTCTCGACCGGCTGACCGGCGACGACACGCGCGTCGTTGTCGGCCCTGGCTTCATCGCCGGCGCATATTTTCTTGTCGCGCGCCTGGTCGGGGTGGCGATCGCGCTTGGGTTCGTGGTCGTCGCGCTCGAACACCGGCGGGAGGTGCGGCGCTTTCTGGCCGAAATTCTGGCGAGCAACGCCAGCCGGGCGGATCTGCTCCTGCGCGGTCGCCGTGCTCCGCGCGCGGTCATAAGTGGCGTGCTTGGCGCCGCAACGGCGCCGGGTGCCGGCGGGGCGCGCCAGGAGCGCCTGATCGCCGCGGCGGTAGACATGGGGCTGCGCGAATTTCCGGCGCTGTTCTGTACGCGGCTGGTGACGTTCACGCCCGAACTGCAAAACCTCGGCCTCGACCGGTCCATCGAGATGTTCCGCTACCGCACGCGCGAATTCGACGCCGCCGAATCGCTCACGCTGTTCGCCGCGGCGTCGGCCGTTCTGTCGGCCGGCACGCTCGATCTCGAGCCGACCAAGAAGCTCGCCCGTCTGATGGCCTCGGTGGTCATCTTCAAGAAGGACGTGCTCAACATTCCTGCACCGCTGAAGACCGCGGTGATGAACGTGCTGAAGGCCGAACTTGCCAGGCCGCGTGCCGCCGAGGACGCGGCGCTCCGCGGCATCCTGCGCGATCTGCAGGCCGCGCTTGGCGGCGAGCCCATCATCGTCAAGCCGATCCAGCCGTTCGACGTCGAGGAATGGATCAAACCGGCGAACCTGCCGCTGGCGGGTCTGGCCGCTCAACCCGAAAACCCTTCGACGACAGTGCACTGATGATCTCGGCGGCGTGCGCGCCGCCGTGCGTTTCCATCGTCACGTCGACGATCGCGCCCTTCGGCGGCACGTTGAGCAGCGTGCGGTCGTGGTAGACCTCCAGAATGTTGCCGCCGCAGGCGCCGATGGTGCGGGCGATCTCGCCAAGCACGCCGGGGCGGTCCGAGATGAAAATGCGCACCGCCACGACCTTTTCCTCGCGGGCGAGCTCGCGCACCATGATCGAGGCGGCGAGCCGCGGGTCGATGTTGCCACCCGCGAGCACCAGCCCGACCTTGCGGCCGGCGAAGCGGTCGCGGTCGGAGATCACCGCCGCGAGCCCGGCGGCGCCGGCGCCTTCCGCCATCGTCTTCTGCAGCATGAGATACTCGGCGACCGCGCGCTCGATCGCCGCTTCCTTCACCAGCACCACGTCGTCGACGTATTGCCGCACGATCGGCAGCGACAGCCGGCCGACGTTCTTTACCGCGATGCCTTCGGCAAGCGTCTCGCCGCGCAGCGCCGCGTAGATCGAGGGATAGAGCTCGGTTTCGACGCCGATCACCTCGGCGGTCGGCTTCAGTCCCTTCACCGCGATCGCGATGCCCGAAATCAGTCCGCCGCCGCCGATCGGCACGATCAGCGCGTCGAGATCCGGCCGGTCCTCGATCACCTCGAGCCCGATGGTCCCCTGTCCGCGGATGACGAGCGGATCGTCGTAGGGGTGGACGAGCACCGCGCCTTTTTCGGCGATGATGCGATGCACGGTCGGCTCGCAGTCGGCGAGCGTCTCTCCTTCCAGAATGACGGTGGCGCCGAAGCTGCGGGTCGCCGCCACCTTCACGAATGGCGTCGGCTGCGGCATCACGATCGTCGCCGGGATGCCCATGCGCCCGGCGTGGAAGGCGACGGCCTGCGCGTGGTTGCCGGCCGACATCGCGATGACGCCGCGCCGGCGCTCTTCCGCCGTCAGCGCCGAAAGCTTGACGAACGCGCCGCGCTCCTTGAACGACGACGTCGCCTGCAGGTTTTCGTATTTCACCCAGATGTCGGCGCCGGTCAGCTTCGAGAGCCGCGGCGCCGGCAGGAACGGCGTACGCAGCACCGATCCCCGGATGGCAGCGGCGGCCTCACGGATTTCGGCGAGTGTCGGGATCGATGTCACGTTGGTTCCTGCGGTTGCCAGGCGGGCCGGCGGGCGGACTCTGCCACGGATTGCCCGGGGGCGAAAAGCTCCGCCGCCGATGGCCGCCGTGGTGGCGGTGCTTGTGCGGGGAAGGCGGTCGGCAGCATCGTAGGGTGGGTCAGCGGAAGGCGTAAACCACCGCGCCGGCTCAACGCGGAAGATGACGAAATGACGAGATTCGGATGAATGTGACTCTCCGTTCCCGCGACGCGATCGCGCCCGGGTCATCGTCTCCTTCCGTCCTCGTCCCCCTGTCTCGAACCTCCGGCTGACTTGAGCCGAAGGGGTGGCGGGCGCTCAGAAGAGTGCCAGTCGGGTAGTCCGAAG
>CAYOUO010000091.1:0-2767 GCA_964407155.1 uncultured Hyphomicrobiales bacterium
AAAGACAAATTCGTGACCACGGTGTCGCGCCACACCATGGTGCACGACCAGTTGACGCGCTTTTTCACCGGCTTCCGCCGCGATGCCCATCCCATGGCCATCCTGGTGGGCGTGGTGGGCGCGCTGTCGGCCTTCTACCACGATTCAACCGACATCGCCGATCCGCAGCAGCGCATGATCGCGAGCCTCAGGCTGATCGCGAAAATGCCGACGATTTCGGCGATGGCGTTCAAGTATCACGCCGGCCAGCCGTTCGTTTATCCGCTCAACGCGCTCGACTACGCCTCGAACTTCCTGCGCATGTGCTTCGCCGTGCCGGCGGAAGAGTACAAGGTGAACCCGGTGCTCTCGCGCGCGATGGACCGCATTTTCATCCTGCACGCCGACCACGAGCAGAACGCCTCGACCTCCACGGTGCGGCTTGCCGGCTCGTCCGGCGCCAACCCCTTTGCCTGCATCGCGGCTGGCATCGCCTGCTTGTGGGGTCCCGCGCATGGCGGAGCCAACGAGGCGGCGCTCAACATGCTGCAGCAGATCGGCACGGCCGATCGCATTCCGCAGTTTGTCGCGCGCGCCAAGGACAAGAACGATCCGTTCCGTCTCATGGGCTTCGGCCATCGCGTCTACAAGAACTACGATCCGCGCGCCAAGATCATGCAGCGCACCTGCCACGAGGTGCTGACCGAGCTCGGCATCCAGGACGATCCGCTGCTCGAGGTGGCGCTGGAGCTGGAGCGCATCGCGCTGACCGACGAATACTTCATCGAGAAGAAGCTCTACCCGAACATCGACTTCTATTCGGGCATCACCCTGAAGGCGCTGGGCTTCCCGACCACGATGTTCACCGTCCTGTTCGCGCTCGCCCGCACCGTCGGGTGGATCGCGCAGTGGAAAGAAATGATCGAGGATCCGTCGCAGCGCATCGGCCGTCCGCGCCAGCTCTATACCGGCGCCCCGCGCCGCGACTACCTGCCGATTTCGAAGCGCCGCTAGGCCCCGCCCAAGCGGCCACCATCGGCCGCGGCGACGCCGCGGGCCGCCGCCGGCGGGCGCATGATATCCACGACGATCGCGGCGGCGCGCTCTGACGGCGTGCCGCTGTCCAGCGCCATCAGCGCCGCCAGCTGACTGAAGGCAGCAAGCTGTCGGGTGCGGTCAGGCGTTTCGTCCAGCAACGGCGCGAGCGTGCGCGCCAGCCGCTCGGGACTGGCGTCAGCATCGAGGAATTCGGGAATGACGTTTTCGCCGAGGATCAGGTTGGCGAGAACGATGGAATGGGCCCGCAGCAGCCGCTTGAACGTCTTCAGGAAGATGTCCAGCCGGTAAGCCACCACCATCGGCACACCGGACAGCGCGAGCTCGAGCGTGACCGTGCCCGAAGCCGCCAGCGCGGCATGCGCGCGGCGGAACGCGGCGTAGGCCGCCGCCTCGCCCTCGACGATGGTCGGCTGGATTTTCCACGACACGGCGGCGGCACGGACAAGGGATGCCAGCCGTGGAACCGCGGGAAGCACCACCTCGACGGGGCCGCGCTCAGCCACCAGTCTCGCAACCGTTTCGCCGAAGACCGGCATCAGCCGGGTGACCTCGCTGCGCCGGCTGCCGGGAAGGACGACCAGCACGGGCGCGACTCCGGTCCCAAGCGCGATGCGTTCACCTGACGCCGGCCGCAAATCCGGCAGCCGCTGCAGCAGGGGATGGCCGACGTAGCTGGTCGGAGGGCCGCCGAGCCGCCGGTGAACGGCCGGCTCGAACGGCAGGATCGCGAGCAGGCGGTCGACGAAACGCGCCATGCGGCGCGCGCGGCCGGGCGCCCAGGCCCACACCGAGGGGGAGACATAATCGACGATGGGGACCGCCGGGCTGAGCTTGCGCACGCGGCGCGCGACACGGAGATTGAAGCCCGGCGTGTCGATCAGCACCAGCACGTCCGGCTTCGCCGCGGCGACCGCGCGTGCCGTTCCGGATATGCGACGCAGCAGGCGCGGCAGACGGACCAGGACTTCCGATATTCCGTGGAGCGCAATTTCCTCCATCGGGAACAGCGAGGTGAGGCCGAGCCGCTCCATGCGGCCGCCGCCCACTCCGAGGAAGCGCACGCGGCCACCGAGGTGCTCGCGCAACGCGGCCATGAGGCTGGCGCCGAGGATGTCGCCCGATTCCTCGCCGGCGACGATGAATACGGTAGCGGGAGCACGGTCGGCGGCGGACATCATCCGCGCTCCGCAGACGGGTCCGCTCCCGCCCAGATGAAGGTGCCGGTTTCGGCCGCGAGGCGCAGCGTCTCCGCCCGCTCGGCAATCAGCACGCGGCCAGGCTCGATGGCGATGCCGGCGAGACCGGCACGCACGACGCGCTCGACCGTGCGCGGGCCGATCGCCGGCATGTCGACGCGCAGATCCTGATGGGGCTTCGAGCGCTTGGCGAGCACGCCCGCCCTGCCCTTCCAGCGCACGCGGCCCTTTTCGCGCACCGCCGCGACACGCTCCAGCATCGCGTCGGTTCCCTCGGCGGCCTCGAGCGCGATG
This sequence comes from uncultured Hyphomicrobiales bacterium, assembly GCA_964407155.1. Taxonomy (GTDB): domain Bacteria; phylum Pseudomonadota; class Alphaproteobacteria; order Rhizobiales; family Kaistiaceae; genus DASZQY01. Next base: position 2,529 of record CAYOUO010000091.1, read on the forward strand.
ACGCGCCCGCCGACGGCGGCAGCAGCCTGACCGATATCGAGCGCGCCGATGGCCTTCGCCGCGGCGAGCGCGAGGACGGCGTCTTCGCGATCGGCGCGGCTTGGCGCGGGGCCGGCCACGAGGCCCGCCACTGCGACCAGCTGCGGAGCCACCTCGTGGGCACCGACGACGCGATAGCCACGCTCTTCCAATCCCTTCACGACATTGCCGAGCACGGTGTCGTCGCCGCCTGCCATGCT
>CAYOUO010000092.1:0-5493 GCA_964407155.1 uncultured Hyphomicrobiales bacterium
GCCGGTTTCCGGATCGAGGAATTCGGTCCGCCCCGAGTAGGGAAGCGTCTCTTCGCTCGGATCGACGATCTGGACGAGATGGGCGCGCGCGCCGCTTTTGACGATCTGCGCCAGCAGGGCATCGATCGCGGCGATGGGGTCGAGAAAATCGCTGAACAGGACGATGTCCTGAAAGGGCCGCAGCATCCGTGTGTCGGGTGTCTGCCTGCGGCCGTCGACGGCTGCGGCAGCCAGCGTCAGCGCCAGCCGCTCGGCAGCGTCGCGCGAAAGAACCGGTTTGCCCGCGCCGGCAATGCCGACCCGCTCGCCGGCCCCGGCCAGCATGTCCGCCAGCGCCAGCATGAGCACGATCGCGCGCCGGCGCTTGGTGACCGTCGCCAGCCGCGAGCGGAAGTCCATCGACTTGGAGAGATCGGGCCAGAGCCAGAGCGTATGAACGGCCTCCCATTCCGTCTCGCGCACGAACAGGTGATCGTCGCGCGCTGAACGCCGCCAGTCGATGGACGCCGCGGCCTCGCCGCTGACAAACGGGCGGAATTGCCAGAAGGTCTCGCCGCGGCCGCTGGTGCGCCGTCCGTGCCAGCCGGCAAGCACGGTGTTCGCCACCCGCCGCGCCTCGACCAGCATGTCGGGCATGCTTTCCGCGATGCCCTTGGCCTCGGTGAGCGCACCCCGTTCTCCCGGGGAAGGGTCGATATCCGGCCTAGCCAATCTTCTGCTTCAGCTCCGCGATCACGTCGCGCACCGTCATTCCTTCCGCCCGTGCCGCGAAGCCGAGCGCCATGCGGTGCTGCAGCACCGGCTCCGCCAGCGCCGCCACGTCGTCGAGCGACGGCGCATAGCGTCCGTCGATGAGGGCGCGCGCGCGCACCGCCAGCATCAGCGCCTGGCTGGCGCGCGGTCCCGGCCCCCACGCGATTGCCGCCGCGATTTTCGTCGGCCGCGCCGCATCCGGCCTTGCCGCTCGCACCAGCTCGAGGATCGCCTCGACTACCGTTTCACCGACCGGCAGGCGCCGCACGAGCTGCTGGATGGCGCGCAGCGACATTGCATCGAGAACCGGCTCCGCATGCGCTTCGGTCGCGCCCGTGGTCTCGAACAGCATGCGCCGCTCGGCGTCGCGGTCGGGGTAGCCGACGTCGATCTGGAGCAGGAAGCGGTCGAGCTGCGCCTCGGGCAGGGGGTAGGTGCCCTCCTGCTCGAGCGGGTTCTGCGTCGCCAGCACATGAAACGGCGCCGGCAGGTCGTGGCGCGCGCCTGCCACCGTCACATGATATTCCTGCATCGCCTGCAGCAGCGCCGATTGCGTCCGTGGACTTGCCCGGTTGATCTCGTCGGCCATCAGCAGCTGCGCGAACACCGGCCCCTCGAGGAAGCGGAAGGCGCGGGCGCCGTCCACACCCTGCTCCAGAACCTCCGAGCCGATGATGTCGGACGGCATGAGGTCGGGCGTGAACTGGACCCGCCGCGCCGAAAGGCCGAGCACTGTGCCCAACGTCTCCACGAGCTTGGTCTTGGCCAGTCCCGGCACCCCGATGAGCAGGCCGTGTCCTCCGGCCAGTATGGTGATCAGCGCCCGCTCGATCACCGATTCCTGGCCGTAGATGACCTTGCCGATCGCGGCGCGCGCCACCCCGATACGGGCGACCGCGGCGTCGGCTTCGGCGACGATGCGGCCGGCGTCCGGGTCGGGAATGGCGGTGTTGATGGCGCTCATGGGTTACGGGCTCACGTTCGGGCTGCTCAGGTCGAAGGCGCCACGGCGCCAGTATCGAATGGAACCTTTCCCGGGATTGTTGCACGCCGGGCTGCGGGGCAATAGGGAAAGTCGAGGCAGTCAACAGCCTCCGGGGAAACAGGGATAACAGGAGTGAAGCGAGGCGAAACCGTGGCCGGAAAGATTAACTGTTCCGGATTGTCCGCATGAGCGCGCCGGGCGCCGCGAGCGTCGGTGCGCCGTTTTCGCCTGAGGCATTCTTCCGGCGGGCGTCGGATGCCATCACGCGTGACGCGCGACGGGTAGCCGAAGGCGGCGATCATACGCTTGATGCCACGCCTTCGCGGCCCGAGGCGATCGTCTACCGCGACGCGGCGGTGCTCGTTCCCGTGATCGCCTATGAGCCCGAGGCGCGGGTGCTCCTCACGGTGCGCACCGATCATCTGCCGTCGCATGCCGGGCAGATCGCCTTTCCCGGCGGCAAGATTGAGCCGGGCGACGCCAGCCCGACGGCCGCCGCGCTCCGCGAAGCAGCCGAGGAGATCGGGCTCGCTGCAAGCGTCGACGTCGTCGGGCCGCTGCCGATCTACCTCAGCCGCACCGGCTTCCGCATCGTGCCTGTGCTCGCCCGGGTCGAACCCGGTTACGCGCTCCATCCGAACCAGGACGAGGTCGCCGACGTTTTCGAGGTGCCGCTCGCTTTTCTGATGGACCCCGCCAATCACCGCCGTGCCAGCCGCACACTCATGGGCGCTGAGCGCCACTTCTATGAGATGCCCTTCGGCGACCGCTATATCTGGGGCGTGACAGCCGGCATCATCCGGTCGCTCTACGAGCAGGTTTACGGCTGATGCTGCGCTTCGTCGCCTTCGATGTCCTGTTGTTCCTGCTGCCCTTTGCCGCCTACGCGCTCTGGCTGGTCGCGGCGCGCCAGCCGGTGGGGCCGTCCGCCTGGCAGGCGCGGACCGTGGGCTGGCTCGCGCTCGCCGGCGCGGCGGTGGTCGTTGTGGTGCTGTTCGCTTTCATCCACTTCGACACTGCGCCCCCCGGCGGGGTCTATGTGCCCGCTCACATCGAGAACGGTCATATCGTCGAAGGCCATATCGCCCCGGCGCCGCCGTAGCCTCTCAGTCGGGCAGCCCGGCCTTTGCCAATCCATCCGAAATGCGCCGGAGATCGGCCTCGTTCTGGAACGGCAGGCGCAGCAGGTGCCCCTCGACCGTGTATTTCGGGTTGACCTGCTTCAGGTCCTTCCACACCTGCCGCGCTTCCTCGATATGCCCGAGCTGGCCGAGCGCTGCAGCAAGAAAGGCGCGGCTGAAATCGGTGCTCGGCACCTGCAGCACGCGTTCGCGGAAATGCGCGGCCGCGGTTTCGTATCGTCCGGCCATGAACTGGGCGACGCCCAGGAAATGGAGGTACTGCTGGCTATACGCCGGGTCGAGAAGCATGGAGCGCTCGATGTAGGGAATGCCCTTGTCGGGCTGGCCGCGGTAGGTCCACAGCGCGCCGCGGGCGTTGAGCGCCAGGGAATCGCTCGGGCTGAGCGCCAGCGCCTTTTCGATCTCCACCTCGGCCCGCTCGAGGTTTTTCATGAAGATCGCGCTGATGGCAGCGGCGTCGTGGACGAGCGGGTCGTTCGGATCCAGCGCCAGAGCCTTGTCGGCATACTCCAGCGACATCCGAGCTCCGCGTTCGGAATCCTCCGTCCAGCGGTTCTGGTAGTTCATCTGGTGAGCCCAGGCGAGGCCGGCATAGGCCTGGGCGTAGCCCGGATCGAGCGCCAGAGCACGCTCGAGGAGGGCGAGCACGCTTTCGAACACGCCGCGGTCCTTGCTGGGATTGCGGATCAGCTCGCGCGCCCGCAGCACGCAGTCGTGCGCCTCGATGTTTTCCGGGGCGCTGCCCGCGATCAAGGCATCTTCGCGCAGCGTCAGCGTCACCCGCAGCGCCGCAACGATCTGGCGGGTCACCTCGTCCTGTACGTCGAAGATGTCGGTGAGGTCGCGGTCGTAGCGTTCTGCCCAAAGGTGAGCCCCGTTCGCCGCGTCGATGAGCTGCGCCGTGATGCGGACGCGGTTGCCTGCGCGGCGGATGGAGCCTTCAAGGACGACGCTGACGCCGAGTTCGCGGCCGACGGCACGGATGTCGACGTTTCTGCCCTTGTAAGCGAAGCTGGAGTTTCGCGCGATCACCGTAAGGCCGCCGACCTTCGACAGGTCGGTGATGATGTCCTCGCTGATCCCGTCCGAGAAATATTCTTGTTCGGCCTCGCCCGACATGTTGGCGAACGGCAGCACGGCGATGGACGGTCGCTGGCGGGCAGGCTTCGCGTTCGCAGCGGCATTTGCCACCGCATCTGACACGCCCGACGTCGTGCCCGGGTGCCATTTCCAGATGCGGATCGGCCGCTCGATGTTCTTGACGTGAACTTCGCCGCCATCGGTGAACGAGACGTCCACCCGCCGGTTGACGCTCTCCACCACGATCGAAGCGACGCAAACACCGCCCGGCTCGGCCAGCGGTTCGAGCCGCGCCGCGACATTCACGCCGTCACCGTAGATATCCTCGCCTTCGACGATGATGTCGCCGAGGTTGATGCCGATGCGCAGCGTGATGGGCGAGCCGGCGCCCTTGGCCATTGCATCGGCTTGAACCGCTAGCGCGCAGTTCACCGCGTCGACCACGCTCGGAAACTCCACCAGGGTGCCGTCGCCGATCAGTTTCACGATGCGGCCGTTGAAACGGCTGACGGCGGGACCAAACAGCGTCTCGCGGTGCTGTTTGAGCGCCGCCAGCGTTCCGGTCTCGTTTTCTCCCATCATCCGGGAGTAGCCGACCACGTCGGCTGCAAGGATGGCAGCCAGTCGGCGCATGGTTTGCGCTTCGGGCATGCGCTATTCCTTATGCGATAACCGATGTCGATGCCAGCAAGGGCACGAAATGCCGTGACGGCGGAAAACGACCGATTGCCGAATCTCGCGGGGACGCGGTGGCTCGCCGAGTCGCGCGTGCAGCGCGTCTTTGCACTCCTGACTGCCGGCGGCGAGGAGGCGAGGATCGCTGGCGGCGCCGTGCGCAATGCCCTGCTTGACCGGCCGGTGGGCGAGATCGATTTCGCCACGACGGCCATGCCGGAAGCCGTGATGGCAGCGGCCGACGAGGCGGGGATAAAGGCTGTGCCGACCGGCATTGATCACGGCACGGTCACCCTGGTGGTCGAGGGCGTGGCCTATGAAGTGACGACGCTGCGCGAGGACGTGGCGACCGACGGCCGGCACGCCATGGTGCGTTTCGGCCGCGACTGGAAGGCCGATGCCGAGCGCCGCGACTTCACCATGAACGCGCTGTTCGTCGATGCCCGGGGCGCCGTCCACGATCCGGTCGGCGGTTATCCCGATGTCATCGCGCATCGCGTCCGCTTCATCGGCGACGCGGACCGTCGCATTGCCGAGGACCGTCTGCGTATCCTGCGCTTCTTCCGTATCGGGGCGGAGTATGGCGAAGGGTCGGCCGATGCTGCCGGCCTGGCCGCCTGCATTCGCGCCCGCAACGGTCTGCGCGACCTTTCCGCCGAGCGCCTCGGTCAGGAGATGCGCCGTCTCGTGGTTGCGGGCCGTGCCGTCGAGACGATCACGCTGATGCAGGAGAGCGGCATCCTGCCCGTGGTTTTCGGCGGCATCGGCTATCTTGCGCAATTCGGCAAGGCCGTGCGGGCGGAGACGGCAGCGCGTGCGACGCCGTCGGGGGCTGCGCGGCGGGCAACCCCCGCCGGC
>CAYOUO010000093.1:0-3348 GCA_964407155.1 uncultured Hyphomicrobiales bacterium
CGGTCGGCGGCGCTGCGGGCGAGGCTGGCAGGGCAATCGGCCATCGGCTACACTCGCCCGCGTGCCGGCCTAGAGCAAGCCGGCGAGGGAAAGGAGCGATCGGGACAGCCCATGGCGGATCGGCCTCGCGACCAGACGAGACCCGCGCGCGACGCCGCGCCGGATGACCTCGCCCGCGAGGCGGCGCGGCGCGATATCGAGGCGCGCGACGTGATGGCCTATCTGCGCCGCCATCCCGAATTCCTCGACGAGCATCCCGAGGCGCTGCGCCTGCTGCGCCCGCCGACGCGCGAGGTCGGCGACGGGGTCGTCGATTTCCAGCAGTTTCTCCATGAGCGCCAGCGCCGCGAGCTCAGCCGGGTCAATCTCGAATACCGCAACCTGATCGCCGTATGCCGCGGCAATCTGGCGAGCCAGAACCGGGTGCACAAGGCGGCGCTGGCGGTGCTCGCCGCTCCGAGTTTCGGCCAACTCCTGCAAATCGTGACGACCGATCTCGCGGTGCTGCTCGATGTCGACGCGGTCACCATCGCGGTCGAGAACATCGCCGGCGTCACCCCACGCCTCCGCACGCACGGGGTGCACCTGATCGAGGCCGGCACGGTCGCCGACCTGCTCGGCGAGGACAAGGCGGTGGTCTACGAGGCCGATGTGATCGGCGACCCGGCGCTGTTCGGCGGCGCCGCCGGGCTGGTGCGCTCGCAGGCGCTGCTGCGGCTGCGTTTCGGGCGCGAGACCCCCAGCGGCCTGCTGTGCATCGGCACCCGCAAGCCGGGGCGGTTCCATCCCGGGCTCGGCACTGAGCTGCTCGGTTTTCTCGGCCGGATTGTCGGCCTCGCGATCGGTTTATGGCTCAATCCCGTGCGCTAAGCGCAGCGCAGGCGAGCCCCCCGAAGCCTTTCCCCACCCTTCCCGAACCCCTGCCGCCGGCCCGCTTCCAGGTCGCCGAGGACCTGCGTGCAGCGATCGGCGCCTGGCTCGACTGGCTGGCGGCCGAGCGGCGCGCCTCGGCCCACACGGTTGCGGCCTATGGCCGCGACCTCGCGACGTTCTTCGACTTTCTCGGCGCGCATCGCGGCGCGGTGCCGGACCTGGCGTCGATGTCGGGCCTCACCCCGGCCGATTTTCGCGCGTTCCTGGCGCAGCGCGCGATGGACGGCCGCGAGCGGACGACGATTGCCCGCGGCCTGTCGGTGCTGCGCGGTTTTGTGCGCTTTCTCGAACGCCGCCGTCTCGCATCGGCGCCGGGGCTCGCGGTGCTGCGCGCGCCGAAACTGCCGCAGAGCGTGCCGAAGCCGCTGACCGTCGACGACGCCGACGCGGCGCTCGCGGCCGCCGGCGATGTTTCGGCCAGCGCCTGGCAACAGAAGCGCGACATCGCCATTCTGACGCTGCTGTACGGCTGCGGGTTGCGTATTTCCGAGGCGCTGGGGCTGAGCCTGGCCGGGGCGCCGAAGGGCGAGGTGCTGGTGGTCACCGGCAAGGGCCGCAAGCAGCGCCATGTGCCGGTGCTGGCGGCGGTGCGCGAAGCGGTCGCCGACTACCTCGCCGCCTGCCCCTATCCGCTGACGCGCGACGGGCCGCTGTTTGTCGGCGCCCGCGGCGGGCCGCTCAACCCGCGCCTCGTGCAGCGCCAGATGCAGACGCTGCGCGGCATGCTCGGCCTGCCCGACACCGCGACCCCGCACGCGCTGCGCCACAGCTTTGCGACGCATCTGTTGGGGGGCGGCGGCGATCTGCGGGCGATCCAGGAGCTGCTCGGCCACGCCAGCCTGTCGACCACCCAGCGCTACACCAAGGTCGAGCCCGAACACCTGCTGAAGGTCTATGAAGCGGCGCATCCGCGGGCGCAGAAATAGCAGAAATAGATGTCGTCCCGGCGAAGGTCGGGACGACATCCGAAGCGGATGCGATCTACCCGCCCATCGCCGCCTTGGCGGTGGTGCCGATGGCCGCGGGGGAATCGCAGACGGTGATGCCGGCGCTCTTCAGCGCCTCGATCTTGCCGGCGGCGCTGCCCTTGCCGCCGGCGATGATCGCGCCGGCATGGCCCATGCGGCGGCCGGGCGGCGCGGCGGTGCCGGCGATAAAGCCGACCACCGGTTTCCTGCGGCGCGCCGATTTGATCAGCGCCGCCGCGTCTTCCTCGCCGCGGCCGCCGATCTCGCCGATCATGACGATGCCGTCGGTCTCCTTGTCGGCGAGGAACAGCTCGATCACATCGGTGAAGTCGAGCCCGTGCACCGGGTCGCCGCCGATGCCGACGCAGCTCGACTGTCCGAGCCCCGCCGCGGTGGTCTGCGCCACCGCCTCATAGGTCAAGGTGCCGGAGCGCGAGACGATGCCGATCCGCCCGCGGCGGTGGATGTGGCCGGGCATGATGCCGATCTTGCATTCGTCCGGGGTGATGACGCCGGGGCAGTTCGGGCCGATCAGCCGGGTCTTCGACCCGTCGAGCGCGCGCTTGACGCGCACCATGTCCTGCACCGGGATGCCGTCGGTGATGCAGACGACCAGCGGGATGCCGGCGTCGATCGCCTCGAGGATCGCATCGGCGGCGGAAGGCGGCGGCACATAGATGACGCTGGCCGTGCAGTTCGTCGCCGCGACCGCCGCATGCACGGTATCCCAGACCGGCAGGTCGAGATGCCGGGTGCCGCCCTTGCCCGGGGTGACGCCGCCGACCATCCTGGTGCCGTAGGCGATCGCCTGCTCGGAGTGGAACGTGCCCTGGGCGCCGGTAAAGCCCTGGCAGATCACCGTGGTCGAGGCATCGACGAGGATCGCCATCAGCCCATGCTCCCTCAGCCCATGCTCCCTTAGGCCGCCTCTTGGATCGACTTGACGACCTTTTCCGCCGCATCGGCGAAATTTTCGGCCGCGATGATCGGCAGGCCTGACTGGCTCAAAATCTTGCGGCCCAATTCGACATTGGTGCCTTCGAGCCGCACCACCAGCGGGACGTTCAGGTTAATCTCGCGCGCCGCGGCGATGACGCCCTCGGCGATCACGTCGCAGCGCATGATGCCACCGAAAATGTTGACGAGGATGCCTTCGACGTTCGGGTCCGAGAGAATGATCTTGAACGCCGCCGTCACCCGCTCCTTGGTGGCGCCGCCGCCGCCGTCGAGGAAGTTGGCGGGCGAGGCGCCGTAGAGCTGGATGATGTCCATCGTCGCCATGGCGAGACCGGCGCCGTTGACCATGCAGCCGATCGTGCCGTCCAGGGCGACGTAGTTCAGGCTGTGCTTCGCGGCCTCGAGTTCCTTCGGGTCCTCCTCCGCCTCGTCGCGCAGCTTTTCCAGGTCGGGGTGGCGGAACAGCGCGTTGTCGTCGAAGCTCACCTTG
>CAYOUO010000094.1:0-3752 GCA_964407155.1 uncultured Hyphomicrobiales bacterium
TCGGCGTGCCGGCGCTCGCGACAATCGTTCTCCAGGCGTGGCTCGTGCGCGCCTACCTGCGGCGCGAGACCGCGCGCGCCACCCTCGTTCCCGCGGAAGGATAGGATCCAAATGGCCGACAGCTACGACGTCATCATCATCGGCTCGGGCCCCGGCGGCTATGTCACCGCTATCCGCGCCGCGCAGCTCGGCCTGAAGACCGCGGTCGTCGAGCGGTCGTACCTCGGCGGCATCTGCCTGAACTGGGGCTGCATCCCGACCAAGGCGCTGCTGCGCTCGGCCGAAATCTACCACTACATGGAGCACGCCAAGGACTACGGCCTCGCCGCCAAGGACGTGAGCTTCGATCCGGCGGCGGTGGTGAAGCGCTCGCGCGACGTCGCCGCGCAGCTCTCCAACGGCGTGGCGTTCCTGCTCAAGAAGAACAAGGTCGACGTGATCTGGGGCGCGGCGACCATCGAGGCCGCCGGCAAGGTCAGCGTCAAGGCCTCCGACAATCCGCCGAAGGGCGCGCTTGGTGCCGGCACCTATGCGGCGAAGCACATCATCGTCGCCACCGGGGCGCGGCCGCGGGCGCTGCCGGGGCTCGAGCCCGACAAGAAGCTGGTGTGGACGTATTTCGAGGCGATGGCGCCGGACAAGATGCCGAAGTCGCTGCTGGTCGTCGGCTCGGGCGCCATCGGCATCGAGTTCGCCTCGTTCTACAACACGCTCGGCGTCGACGTGACGGTGGTCGAGATCCTGCCGCAGATTCTGCCGGTCGAGGCCGAGGAGCTCGCCGCCCATGCGCGCAAGCGCCTGGAGAAGGCGGGCATCAAGATCCACACCGAGGCCAAGGTGGCGAAGCTCGCCAAGGCAACGGACGGCGTGACCGCCAGCGTCGAATACAAGGACGGCAAGAAGGAAGACCTGAAGTTCGACCGCGTCATCTCGGCGGTCGGTGTGGTCGGCAACATCGAGAATCTCGGGCTGGAGAAGCTCGGCGTGAAGACGGACCGCGGGTGCGTCGTCATCGACGCCATGGGCCGCACCAACGTGCCCGGCATCTACGCCATCGGCGACGTCGCCGGGCCGCCGATGCTCGCCCACAAGGCCGAACACGAGGGCGTCATCTGCGTCGAGGCGATCGCCGGCCAGAAGCCGCACGCGATGGACAAGCTCAAGATTCCGGGCTGCACGTACTGCAACCCGCAGGTCGCCTCCGTCGGGCTGACCGAGAAGAAAGCGAAGGAAGCCGGCTACGACATAAGGGTCGGCAAGTTCCCGTTCATCGGCAACGGCAAGGCGATTGCGCTCGGCGAGCCGGACGGGCTTGCCAAGACCATCTTCGACAAGAAAACCGGCCAGCTTCTCGGCGCCCATCTGGTCGGCGCCGAGGTCACCGAATTGATTCAGGGCTTCGTCATCGCTATGAACCTTGAGACGACGGAAGAAGAGCTGATCGCGACGGTCTTTCCGCACCCGACCCTGTCGGAAACCATGCACGAGAGCGTGCTGGCCGCCTATGGCAGGGTGATTCACGTTTAAAGGGGGCCGGCAACCGGGCGCATCCGGCGCCTGCTGCTGGGGAGTGCGTGTGATGCTGCTCGGGTTCCACGGTTTGATCGGCACCAGACTCGCCACGCTGGGCGCGGCCGCTGCGCTGTTTGCCATGAGCGCGACGGCCGGGCTCGCCACCGACATCCGCCAGGCCGGGCCGATGGTGAAGATCGCCGGCGACGGCGGCGCGGTGCAGGCCGGCGGCGCCACCGTCGAGGTGGGCGGCGTCGCGAGTGCGGTGCGCGCGGCCGGCGCGCTGGTCACCGTCAACGCCACCACGGCGGCGGGCGTGAGCGCGATCGGCGCCCAGGTCAGCGTCAACAGCAAGATCGGCGGCAACCTGAAGGCAGCGGGCGCCGTGCTGGATATTTCGGGCAGCGTCGCCGGCAATGCCGACATCGCGGGAGCCGACGTCAAGGCGGGCCTGACCACGGATGGGCACCTGCGCGTCGGCGCCGCCAACATCACGATCCTGCCGACCAACGACGTGAAGGGCGATCTCGCCGCCTTCGGCGCGCTGGTCACCATCGCCGGGCACGTCGGCGGCAAGTTCAACGCCGGTGGCGCAGCCGTCACCTTTGACGCGCAGACCGACGGACCGGTGGAGATCGCCGGCAGCCGGGTGGTCATCGGGCCGGAGACGAAGATCGCGGGCGACCTCGTGGTGCGCTCGTTCAACCCGCCCGAGATTCAGCAGGGCGCCACCATCGCCGGCGCGGTGACGCAGATTCCGCCCTCGACGTGGTGGTCGGTGGCGCCGTGGCGCTGGGCGCTCGCCGCCGGCATCGCGATCGCCGCCGGAACCATCGTCGCCGGTATCGTGCTCCTGCTCTTCGGCGGCCATGTGTTCCGGACGGGGATCGAGAACGTCCGCCACCGTCCGCTGTCGAGCTTCCTGTTCGGCGTGCTGGTGCTGGTGCTGTTTCCGTTCGCGGCGGCGCTTCTGGCGATCACCGTCGTCGGCCTCAGCGCCGCGTTTGCGGTCGCGCTGATCCTGCCGATCCTGATCGTCTTCGGCCATGCGGTCGCGGCCGCCGGGGTCGCGGCGGGCATGCTCGTGCGCGCCCGCGGCGAACTCAGCGTCGGCGTCTCGATCGTCATGCTCATCATCGGCGCGATCATTCTGGTGGCGCTCGGCATCATCCCCTGGGTCGGTCCGGCCATCGTCGCCATCGCCATCGTGCTTGGCATCGGCGCCTTCACCCGGACGCTGGCGGCGCGTCTGCGCCAGCCGCTGGCGCCGCCGGCGGCGTAGACCCAAGGCATTCTTTCCGTTCACGTTTTGCGCTAGGCTCGCCGAGTCGGAGCTGTCCGGGAGAACAGGGTCATGAACATGCAGCCGGGTTCCATCGTGGCCTGGATCGTGGTCGGCCTCATCGCCGGTTTCCTCGCCAGCCTCATCGTCGGCGGCGGTGGCGGCATTCTCGGCTGGCTGATCGCCGGCCTCATCGGCTCGATCGTCGGCGGATTCATTGCCCAGCAGACGAAGCTTCAACTGAACCTGGGCAACGCCTTCGCGGAACAGATCATCATTTCCGTCATCGGGGCGATCGTCGTCATCGTCGTGGCGCGCCTCATCGTCGGCTAACGCAAGGAAGGGAACATCGTCATGGAAGGGGTAGGCTGGCTTGGTGCCATCATCATCGGCGGGATCGCCGGCTGGATAGCGGAAAAGGTGACCGAGTCCAGGATGGGGGTTCTCTCCAACATCATCCTCGGCATCATCGGCGCCGTCGTCCTCAACGCCATCCTGCGCGTCCTGAACGTGGTGCCGCCCTCGGGTTGGGTCGCCCAGCTCATCATCGGCGCCATCGGGGCGATCCTGCTGATCTGGGTATGGCGCGCCATTCGCGGTCGAAAAATCGAGCCCTGACAGGGACTTGGATGCCCCGGCCGCATGCCGGCCATGCGCACGGGGCAGAGGGGCGACTTTCGGCCGCCGTGCTATATAAGCCGCTGAAACGACGGCCGGGCCGCAGTTGGGCCGGCCGGGGAGAAACCGCGCGGCAATGACCACCCTGATCGATACCATCACAGCGCCCTTGGCGCCTGCGGCACAGAAGGCGCGCCATCCGGAAAAGGCGCATCGCCCGGATACCGAGGTGCTGCGCAAGCCGGAGTGGATCCGCGTGAAGATGCCGGCCTCGCCGGTCTACCGCGAGACGACGGCGATCGTGCGCGAGCATGGCCTCGTCACGGTGTGCGAGGAGGCC
>CAYOUO010000095.1:0-3200 GCA_964407155.1 uncultured Hyphomicrobiales bacterium
GGCTGGCGCATCATGGCGGTTGGCGGATCTCGCCGCGCTGCATACAACGCCGGCATCCCCGTCAAGCGCACGGTGTGCACGTCCTACGTCGTGTCCGGCCTGCTCACGGGCCTGGCTGGCGTGCTTTACGCCGCAAGATTGTCCGGGGCGGGCCCCGACACCGGCCTTGGCCTCGAACTCACCGCCGTCACGGCAGCCCTCCTCGGGGGAAACAGCATCGGCGGCGGACGCGGCTCGATCGGCAAGGCGCTGATCGGGGCTGTCATCGTCGCGCTGTTGACGAACGGGCTGGTCAGGATGGGGCTGCAGAACGGCGCCTCTTCGATGGCAGTCGGTCTGGTGTTGCTGCTCGCCATCGCCATCGACGTCCGCTGGGTCAAATGGCGGCACAGCATCCAGGCCAAAGTCTACGTGTCACCCGGTCATCTGAATTTGCCGCCTTCGCCGGAGATCGCATTCCGGTCGGCATCGCCTTACGCAATGAACGACAGGCTGCGCGACGTGGAAGTGATCGGCCTCGGCGAGGTGGATGGACCGGAAGACGTAATTCTCGACGAGGAAGACAATCTCTACTGCAGCGTCCGCCAGGGCGACATCATCCGCTTTCGCGCTCCGGACTACACGCGGCGCGAGGTATACGCCCACGTTGGTGGACGCCCGCTCGGCATGGCCTTCGACAAGGATGGAAGTCTCGTCGTTTGCATCGCAGGCATGGGCCTCTACCGCATCGACAAGATGCGCAGCCTCCAAAGGATGACCACCGAGACCAATCGCTCGCGGTTGTCCGTCATCGACGACTCCCGCCTGCGGCTGGCGGACGATCTCGATATCGCCCACGACGGAAAGATCTATTTCAGCGAGGCGACCATCCGTTACGGAATGGAAGAATGGGTGGTGGATGCACTGGAGGGACGCGGCAACGGCCGCATCATTCGTCACGATCCGGCGACGGGCGCGACGCGCACCGTCATGCGCAATCTGCTGTTCGCCAACGGCATGTGTATCGCCCACGACAATAAGTCGGTGCTGTTTGCCGAAACCTGGGCCTGTCGTGTGAGCCGCTATTGGCTGGAAGGACCCAAGGCAGGCACCACCGAGATCGTTTTGCCGATTCTTCCGGGATACCCCGACAACGTCAATCGCGGTTCACGCGGGGCTTACTGGGTGGGTCTCGCCGGCACGCGCACACCTACCTACGATCTGGCCATGACGATGCCGACGTTCAGACGACGCATGGCGCGCCGGGTAGCTAGCGAAGAATGGCTCTTCCCCAACGTCAACAACGGTTGTGTCATCCAGTTCGACGAGACGGGCCACGTACTCGACACACTGTGGGACGCGACCGGCAAGAACCATCCGTCGATCACGTCGATGCGCGAGCATCGCGGCTATCTCTATCTCGGCGGCGTCACCAACAACCGGCTCGGACGGATCAAGCTCCCGAATGCCGACCCGGAATGGACCGGCCCGGCATCCTACTGGGGCAAGTCCGCATGAATTTCGTCAGGCGGATTTTTGACCGCTGGCGCGGGCGTGAGGAATCGTCGGTCACCGTCCCGCCGATGGACGGCGCCTTCCGTCCCAACGATCGGCTGGATGCGGCGATGCCGCTCGCCGAGTTGCCGAGCCCCGATTGTCTGGCGGTCACCGCGATGGGCCTCATCGCGTCATCGCAGCGTTCACTGTACGGCATCGACAAGCCGGGCGGCGCACCTCTCGCGTCGTTCGAAACGGAGATTTCAGCGTTGGCGGGATTGCCGGACGGCGGCGCGGCCGCAGGGCTGGTCGATGGCAGGATCGTCTTCACGGGCGGCCAGCACGGCGGCCGTACCATCGAACCTGCCTCCGAGATGATGTGCATCACCGCACTTGCCCCGGCGCGAGACGGAACGCTGATCGTCGCGAACGGCTCGGCCTCGAACGGGCCACGGGATTGGAAGCGCGACCTGATGGAAAAGAACGCCACGGGCTCTCTCTGGCGCGTCGAACCCGCCACCGGCAAGCGGCAGCGCATCGCCGGCAATCTCGCCTACCCTTACGGCATCCTGGAAGAAGCGAATTCGGTCGTCATCTCGGAAAGCTGGCGCTGCGTACTCACGCGCGTTTCGCCGGGAACCCCTAGCCACGTCGCTCCGGTTCTCGAAAACCTTCCCGCCTATCCATGCCGGCTGTCTCTCGGCGCAGACGGCGCGATCTGGCTGGCGTTGTTCGCGGCACGCAGTCAGCTCGTCGAATTTGTCTTGAGCGAAGACCGTTACCGGCGGCGAATGATCAGTTGCATCGATCCCGATTTCTGGATCGCGCCCAGCCTGCGCGCCGGGCGTGCACCTCAGGAGCCGACCCAGCAGGGCGGCATCACCCAGCTCGGCGTGTTGAAGCCACGATCGCCGAGCTTTTCCTACGGGCTGGTAGCGCAACTGGATCGGACATATCTCCCGATCGCCAGCTTCCACAGCCGGGCACCCGGACACCGCCACGGCGTGACCAGTTGCCTGGCAAAGGACGGACGGCTCTTCTTTGCCGCGAAGGGCGATGGAGTTGTTGCATCGCTTGCCGCCGAGGAGTGGGCGAGATGACCCGGCCGCTGCTCGAGATGAGGGACATCGTCAAGGAATATCGGGGCGTCGCTGCCCTGAAAAATATCAACTTCGATCTGGAGCGTGGCGAGGTGCACGCCATCGTCGGCGAAAACGGCGCCGGCAAGTCGACGCTGGTCAAGATTCTCTCCGGTGCTGTCACCCCTTCGAGCGGCGAAATCAGGCTCGACGGTCAGGCGATTCACATTGCGGGCCCCGCTCACGCGCGACGTCATGGAATCGCGATGGTGTATCAGGAGACCAGTCTCGTTCCCACGCTGACCGTCGCCCAAAATCTCTATCTCGGCGATGAGAAACTATTCAACCGCCTGCGGGGCACTTACATCGAGGCGCAGCAATTGCTGCAGTCGTTGAATTTTCCCGTCGATTCGACAGCTGTCGTTCAGTCGCTGGGTACGGCCAAACGGCAGATGGTCGAGATTGCCCGGGCTGTCCGGCTCAAGGCAAAGATCATCATCTTCGATGAGCCGACCGCGACTCTGACGCCGGAAGAGAAACATCATCTTTTCGCACTCATCGGGCGGCTTCGTGAGGAAGGCGTCTCGATCATCTTCATCAGCCACGCGTTGGAAGAGGCGCTGGAACTGTCCGATCGCATCACGA
>CAYOUO010000096.1:0-3872 GCA_964407155.1 uncultured Hyphomicrobiales bacterium
GAAAGGCGGATGTGCCCGGCGTCGCTGCGATCGTGGCGGTGGCCTCCGGGAAGGGCGGTGTGGGCAAGTCGACAACCGCGGTCAATCTTGCGCTGGCGATGAAGGCGAACGGCCTCAGCGTCGGCATCCTCGACGCCGACATCTATGGTCCCTCGCTGCCGCGGCTGCTGCACCTATCCGGGCGGCCGGAAGCCATCGGCGGCCGCACGCTGAAGCCGATGGAAGCCTATGGCCTGAAGACGATGTCGATGGGCTTTCTCGTCGACGAAGACACGCCGATGATCTGGCGCGGTCCGATGGTCGTCTCCGCGCTCACCCAGATGCTGCGCGAGGTGGCGTGGGGTGAACTCGACATCCTTGTCGTCGACATGCCGCCCGGCACCGGCGATGCGCAGCTCACCATGGCGCAGCAGGTGCCGCTCGCCGGCGCCATCATCGTTTCCACGCCGCAGGACCTCGCGCTGATCGACGCGCGCAAGGGGCTGGCCATGTTTCGGCGCGTCGATGTGCCGGTGCTCGGCATCGTCGAGAACATGAGCTATTTCGTCGCTCCCGACACCGGCAAGCGCTACGACATCTTCGGGCACGGCGGTGCCCGCCGCGAGGCGGAAAAACTCGGCGTCCCGTTCCTCGGGGAAGTGCCGCTGGTCATGGCAATCCGCGAAACGTCGGACGCCGGCACGCCGATCGTCGTCGCCGAGCCGGAAAGTGCATCGGCCGCCGCTTACCGTGAGATCGCGGCGCGGGCGTGGGAAGGTGTGCACGCCGGGACTGGCCGCCGCGCGCCGCCGAAAATCGTCATTGAATAGTGCGGTTCCGGAAGCGGTCGGGCGCAAACATCGCCAGATCGAACGCCGGCTTCCGGCCCGTGGCGAGGTCGGCCAGAAGTTCGCCGACCACCGTCACGAACTTGTACCCGTGGCCCGAGCAGGGCGAGGCGACGATGACGTTGTCGGCGCCCAGCGTGCCGATGGTAAAATGTTCGTCCGGCGTGTTGGTGTAGAGGCAGGTCTTCAGCGCCATCGTCGGCCCGTTTCCGTCCGGCGCGTAGCGCGCCAGGCAGCGGCGGAGCAGCGCCTCGTCCTCGGCGTCCGGCTCGCGGCGGAGGTCATCGGGATGGCCCTGTTCCTGCCGGTGATGGTGCCGTCCGATCTTGACGCCCGGCATCCCCCATGTCGGCACCATGTAGTAGGGGCCTTCCTCGACCGCGAGGATCGTCACCGGGAACGCCGCAGGCTCGTAGAGCTTCGGATGCGCCGGCTGGAACCACCCGATCACCTGCCGCTCCGGTATCGTGGCGAGACCGAACGCCGGTGCGAGGTCGCGGAGCCACGAGCCTACGGCCAACACGATCCGCGCGCCGCGATATTCACCGCGCGTCGTGGTGACCGTGACGTCGCCGCCGGAACGGTATGACCAGTTGAGTATCGGCTCGCGGGCATGGATTTCGGCACCGGCGGCCTGCGCCAGCGTGACGTGAGCGATGATGCCGCGCTCGGAAAGCACGAAGCCGCCGTCGGGCTGGAACAGACCGCGGTGTCCTTCGGGCAAGGTCAATCCGGGGAAACGACGGTTCAGCTCTGCCGCGGACAGGATCTGATGCCGCAGCCCGTGCTCCTTGCAGGAAGCGAGCGCGCCGTTGAAGAATTCGCCGCCATCGGCACCGGCATCGAGCGATCCGGTGGTGAACATCAGCTGCTCGCCGAAGCGCTGTCCCGCTTCCCGCCATAGCTCCATCGCCTGCCGCACCAGGGGCACGTAGGCCGGGCTTTCGTGGTAGGCGAGGCGGATGATACGGGTGAGGCCGTGGGAGGACCCTTGCGCGTGCGGGATGTCGAAGCGCTCGAGGCCGAGGACGCGGAGGCCGCGCTTCGCCAGGTGCCAGCAGGCGGATGCGCCCACGCCGCCGACGCCCGCGACAATGACGTCATACTCCGTCGCCACGCTTCACTCCTCCGGACCGGCACCTGCCGTCTCCCGGCCGGGATTGCGGCAGCGCCGACATCAGCATATCCCGGACGCCATGAACCAGCAGACTGCTCCCTGGCCGATCGAAATCCGTCTCAAGAAGGACCGGCGGACGCTGGTGGTTGCCTTCGACGACGGGGTCGTGGCCGACCTGCCGGCGGAGTTGCTGCGCGTCATGAGCCCGTCGGCCGAGGTGCAGGGTCACAGTCCGGAACAGCGCGTTCTGGTCGCCGGCAAGCGCGAGGTCGGGATCGTGGGCGTGGACCCGGTGGGCAACTACGCGGTCCGGCTGACCTTCGACGACGGTCATGCCACCGGGCTTTACTCATGGACGTACCTGCGCACGCTGTTCGACGAGCGGGAAACGCGGTGGGCCGGCTACCTGGCTGATCTTGCCGCCAAGGGTCTTGGCCGCGGCTGACCTTGGAACGGCTGCCCGAAAAGAGAAGAAGCCGGCAGCTTTGGCTGCCGGCTTCTTCGCCCCCTAGGGTACGCCCCTCTATTCCGAGTCCCGACCCCCGTCAGGCCCAAGAAGACGTTTCCTGCATGCCGAATTTCTCGGCAGGCTACAAGCACCGTTGGAGTGTGCAGTTGCGCATTTGCCGCGTATGATGCAATAGCGCAACACTCGCAGCACCGGACGTCATATGGACGTCCAAAACTGCTGTGATTGTCTTCACTGCTGTTTTTTCGGGGCAACCTTTATTGGCAACAAACGTTTAAGGCCCGTGCGCTAAATGGTGGCGCGGGTTGTGGGGAGATTTTGTTATGAGTTTGACGCTGCGTACGCTGTTGTTCCTAGGTTTGAGTGCGGCTTCGAGCGTCGTCCTCGCACTTCCCTACCTCAGCATTCACTAGTCTCGATTGCCGACGGCGAAGTCCGCCGGAGGCTCGCCGTGGCGATGGCGCTCCCACATGCGGGTGAACGCCGCTTCCAGGTTGCGCGTGCGCTGTGCGGTATCGAACAGGCGTGACGTGACGCGGTTCGCCGACACCTTCGCTTTCAACTCTGCCAGGCGCGTGGCATCGGTTGCCAGCGCCAGCGCCAGTGCTTCGTAATCGGCGAGCGAAGCCGTCACGAGTTCCCGCAGGTCCATCGCGCGCAGCAGGCTTCCTGCGACCCGGCTGGCGAAAGTCTCGGCCGGAGTGGTCACGATGGGTATTCCGGCCCACAGGGCGTCGCACGCCGTCGTGTGCGCGTTGTAGGGCAGGTTGTCGAGCGCCAGGTCGGCCAGGCGATGGCGCGCCAGATGCTGTCCGAAATTCGCGCGCCCGGCGAACACCAGCCGTTCCGGTTCAACGCCCCGGCGCTTTGCTTCTTTCGAGAGGTTCGCCGTTGCTGTCGCGTTGGCGGCGAGCAGCCACAGCACACTTCCCGGCACGCTCCCGAGAAGGCGCATCCATACGTCGAAAATCTCGGGCGTGATCTTGTAGCTGTTGTTGAACGAGCAGAACACGAAGCCGCGCTCCGGCAGGCCGGCGCGCGCGCGCTCCGTCGCCTCCAGTCCGGATGGCCAGCGATCGTCGGTCGGATAGTAGGTATCGGGCAGGGCGGCGATCTTCTCGGAATAGAACTGCCGTTGCTCGTGCGGAATGACGAAGTCGTCCGCGATGATGTAATCGAGGTACGGTGCGCCGCTCGTTCCCGGAAACCCGAGGTAGCTCACCTGGATCGGCGCGGGCCGCATCGCGAAGGCGCGCATGCGGCCGTTGTCGGTGAGGCCGCCGAGATCGACGGCGATGTCGATTTCCGCCGCTCGCAGCCACTGCGCGATCTCGCCGTTCGAGCGGCCGCCGAGATCGACGAAACGTTCCGGCGCGGCGGCAATGCGCTGGCGCTCCTCGCTGCCGTCGTCCGTGTTGGTGGCGACCGCGACGATCTCGAAGTGTGAGCGGTCATGATG
>CAYOUO010000097.1:0-5360 GCA_964407155.1 uncultured Hyphomicrobiales bacterium
CATGCGCGCCTGCAAGGCTGACAGGGTCGCGACGTCTTCGGGCCGCTTCAGCCACGCGACATCGGGATGGCGGCGGATCGTGCCGGTGGCGGAGCAGGGCGCGTCGAGCAGCACGGCATCGACAGTCGCCGGCGGCTGCCAGGTGAGCGCGTCGGCCGCGACCAGCTCGGCGGAGAGCGACACGCGCTTCAGGTTGGCGGCGACGCGGTCGAGACGGCGGGCCGAGATATCGACGGCGGTGACACGGGCGCCGGCGGCGGCCAGCTCCATGGTCTTGCCACCGGGTGCGGCACAGAGGTCGATGACGGTCTTGCCGGCGACATCGCCGAGGAGCTTCGCCGGTAACGCTGCGGCGGCGTCCTGCACCCACCATGCGCCGTCGGAATATCCGGGCATTGCCGAGACATCGCCGGCGGCCACGGTGCGAACCGTGCCGCTGGGCAGGACGATGCCATTCAACTCGGTCGCCCAGCGCTCGGGATCGCGCTTCACCGAGATGTCGAGAGACGGCTCCAACCGGTGCGCGGTGGCGATGGCGGCCGCGGCGGGCTCGCCCCAGGTGGCGATCCAGCGCCGCCAGAGCCAGGCGGGCGTGTCGAGCGATACGTCCGCGTGCGCGGGGAGGAGCGTTTCGCGCTCGCGCGCGATCCGCCTCAGTACGGCGTTGGCAAGGTTGCGGAAGTGGCGCGCGTCGCGGTCGGCGGCGACCGCCTCCATGGCCAGCGACACCGCGGCATGATCCGGCACGCCCATGAACAGGAGCTGGGCAGCGGCGACGTCGAGGATGCGCATCAGCGCGCCGGCCTGGCGCGGCGGTCTGGCGATGAGCGCGGCGAGGATCGCGGTGATCGTTCCGTGGCGGCGGAGCGCAGTTGCGACAATGGCGCGGGCGAGCGCGCGATCGCGCGGCGCAAGGCGCGCCAGCGTTCTGTCGGTTTCGAGCGCGGCGTCCAGCGGCTGCCGCCGGTCGATCACGGCGGAGAGCACGCCGACGGCGGCATCACGGGTGGCGCGACCCTCGCTGAATCCAGGACTGGTCAAGCGCCCCGCCCGAAGCGGAAATCTACAACTTTCAAGAGCAAATCATGTGATATGTGTATCAATGCGAGCGATCCAGGATTAACGATATGTGAATTTATTCCCAAGCATGGTTCCCTGCATGAACCGGATTTGCTTTCTCCTTCTAGCACTCGCCGCCGGCGTCGGCGGGGTGGACTTCGCATGGCCGGCCGCCGCCGAAGACATGCTGCCCGGACCGGTGCAGGCGGCAGTGACGCGGGTCATCGACGGCGACACGATCGCGGTCGAGGCGCATCTCTGGCCGGGGCTGGTGCTCAGCGAGAACGTCCGCATCCGCGGCATCGACGCGCCGGAACTGCACAGCACCTGTGCCGCCGAGCGGGCGATGGCGGAAGAGGCGCGCGACCGGCTGACGGCGCTGGCCGGCGGTGAGATCAGCCTCCAGCACATCGGCAACGACAAGTACGGCGGCCGGGTCGATGCCGACGTCGTCAACGCAACCGGCACCGACCTCAAGGCTGCGATGATCGCCGCCGGGCTGGTGCGCTCCTACGATGGCGGCACCCGCGGCGACTGGTGTCCGGTCGGCAGCATCGCGCGATAGGGGCTCTGGCGCTAACCCCGGGCGCGGTTCTGGCGGTTGGCGATGAGATCCTCGACGACGGCGGGATCAGCCAGCGTGGACGTGTCGCCGAGCGCACTGAATTCGTCCTCGGCGATCTTGCGCAGGATGCGCCGCATGATCTTGCCACTGCGCGTCTTGGGCAGGCCGGGGGCGAACTGAATGAGATCGGGCGAGGCAATGGCGCCGATCTCCTTGCGCACCCACTGATCGAGCTCCTTGCGCAGCGCCTCGCCGCCCTGCTCACCGGCCATTAGGGTGACGTAGGCGTAGATGCCCTGGCCCTTGATCGGGTGTGGATAGCCGACGACGGCGGCCTCGGAAACCCGGGGATGGGCGACGAGCGCCGATTCCACTTCGGCGGTGCCGAGGCGGTGGCCAGAAACGTTGATGACGTCGTCGACGCGGCCGGTGATCCACCAGTAGCCGTCCTCGTCGCGCCGGCAGCCGTCACCGGTGAAATAGTTGCCGGGATACGTCTTGAAGTAGGTGTCGATGAAACGCTGGTGATCGCCATAGACGGTGCGCATCTGGCCCGGCCACGAATCGGTGATATTGAGGTTGCCCGAGCCGGCGCCGTCGACGCTTTTGCCTTCGGCATCGACCAGCGCGGGCTTGACGCCGAAGAACGGCAGGGTGGCCGAGCCCGGCTTCAGCGCGGTTGCGCCGGGTAGCGGCGTGATAAGCGCGCCGCCCGTCTCCGTCTGCCACCAGGTATCGACGATCGGGCAGCGACCCTCGCCGACGACATGGTAGTACCACTCCCACGCTTCAGGATTGATCGGCTCGCCGACGGTCCCGAGGAGATGCAGCGAGGCGCGCGAGGTCTTTTTCACGTACTCATTGCCGGCGCCCATCAGGGCGCGCAGTGCCGTCGGCGCGGTGTAGACGATGTTGATCCGGTGCTTGTCGACGACTTCCCAGATGCGCGACGGGGTCGGCCAGGTGGGAACGCCTTCGTACATGACGGTGAGCGCGCCGTTCGCAAGCGGGCCGTAGACGATGTAGGTGTGGCCGGTAACCCAGCCGACGTCGGCCGCGCACCAGTACACGTCGCCATCGTGGTAGTCGAAGATGAGCTGGTGGGTGAGCGCGGCCCAGAGAAGGTAGCCAGCCGTCGTATGGAGCACGCCCTTCGGCTTGCCGGTCGAGCCCGAGGTGTAGAGGATGAACAGTGGATCCTCGGCGCCCATCGGCTCGGGCGCGCATTCCGCCGAGACATTTTTAGCGAGATCGTCGTACCAGAAATCACGGCCATCCTGCATGGCGACGGTGCCGCCGGTATGGCGAACGACGATCACCTTCTCGCCGCCGGCGGTCTTGTTCAGCGCCTCGTCGGTGTTGCCTTTCAGCGGAATTTTCTTGCCCGCGCGCATCCCTTCGTCGGCGGTGATCACCACCTTCGACTGACAGTCGTCGATGCGGCCGGCGAGCGCTTCCGGCGAGAACCCGCCGAAGACCACGGAGTGGATGGCGCCGATGCGGGCGCAGGCCAGCATGGCTATGGCCGTCTCCGGAATCATCGGCATGTAGATGGTGACGCGGTCGCCCTTCCTGACGCCAGCCTGCTTCAACACATTCGCGAACACGCAGACGGAGCGGTGGAGTTCGCGATAAGTGATCCTGCGCGCGGCACCGGCAGGGTCGTCCGGTTCCCACAGGATCGCCGTCTGGTCGCCGCGTTTGGCGAGATGGCGGTCAAGGCAGTTGACGGACAGGTTGAGGACGCCGTCCTCGAACCATTTGATCGAGACGGGCGGTGCGAAGGTGGTGTTCTTCACCTTCGTGAACGGCTTGATCCAGTCCAGCCGTCCGGCCTGCTCGCGCCAGAAACCGTCAGGATCGGCGACCGAGCGCGCGTACATCGCCCGGTATTTCGCCTCGTCGACATACGCCCGCTTCGCCCAGTCGGCCGGGACCGCGTAAACCTTGTCCGACATTCCGACCTTCCTCCCGTTCCGGCTTTTATCGCGGCCGAGCTGTGTCGGGGCCGGCTTCTGTCGGAGCCGGTTCCGTCGGCGCTTTCAGGACCGATTTAATCCCCGGAAGGGAGGAGGGTGCAAGCGTTCGTGACGACGCGGTCAGAGTGAAGCGAGCGGCGGCTGTTCCGGAACGATGGCGACGATGCGATAGCCGGCGGCCTTGATGTCCTGCAAAAGCTCGGGAAGCATCTTCGCCGTCGCCTTCTTGATGTCGTGCAGCATGACGATGCCACCGTCGTGCTCCTTCAGGTGACGCAGCACGGTCTGGCGGATTGCCTCGGCCGAAATGCCGGTCCAGTCGTTGCCGACCACGTCGGCGCTGAAGATGCCGATGTCGGCGTCGACCAGCTTCTGGCGCAGCGCACGATCGTCGCCGAAGCCGGGAAACCGGAAGAACGGCGCCGGCGCGTGGCCGATGGCGGCGGTGACGGCGGCTATGCCGTGATCGATCTCGCCGGCGCCCTGATCGTAGGGCAGCCGGGCGAGCGACAGCGGGTGGCTCCAGGAATGGGTGCCGATGGTCTGGCCGTCGGCATATTCACGTTGCGCGAGTTCGGGATAGGTCTTGGCCATGCGGCCGACGAGGAAGAAGGTCGCCTTGACGCAGGCGGCGTCGAGGGCGTCCAGCACCTTGTCGGTGCGGCCGGGAAGCGGGCCATCGTCGAAGGTGAGCACCACCTCGCCGGGCTGCAGCCCGAGGCTGCCCTTGTACTGGATGGCGCCGACCATCAGGCCGTGGCTGGTGTCGACGGCAATGGTGCGCGACACGCCGAGCGCGTCAGGGTCGCCGCAGGCCGCAAAAGCAGGAGTGCCGGCGCCGACCGCGATCAGCGCGGCGGCGGCAAACGTCGAGATCTTCACAGGATGTCCCCAGCAAATTCACAAGCGCCGCAGTGCGCTTCTGATAGCAGCGGGACTGCGCGGAAATATTACCGGCGTGTTTCAGAAAGAGCGGCAAGCAGCCGCATCACAATCCGGCGAGCGTGGTTACCGCTTTCCATTCGGCGTCGGTCACCGGCTGCACGGACAGGCGGGAGTATTTGACCAGAGCCATGGCGGCGAAACGCTTGTCGGCCTTGATCGCGGCGAGCGTCACCGGCTTTGGCACCGGCTTCACCGCGGCGATCGAGACGCAGCTCCAGTCCTCCGCCCCCGGCTCGGGATGGGCCTCTTTCGTCACGGTGACGATGCCGACGATCTCCTTGCCCTCGCCGGAATGATAGAAAAATCCGTGATCGCCCTTCTTCATCGCCTTCATGTTGGCCTGGGCGGTGTAATTGCGCACGCCGGTCCATTCGGTGCCGGCCTTGCCAGCCTTCACCTGATCGTCCCAGGACCAGGTTCCCGGTTCGGACTTGAACAGCCAGCAGGCCATGGCACCCCTCCGCTAATGCCGTCGCAGCCTATGCGAGCAGGCAGCGGGCGTCCACGTCAGTCCGCCTCGTGGCGGAGCGGCCGCGTCATCAGTCCCTCGATGGCAGAATCCACCGTGAGATTTCCGTCGAGGACCGCCGCGACCGCCTCGACGATCGGCATCAGCACACCGCGATGGCGGGCGAGGTCGCGGGCGACCGGAGCGGTCGCGATGCCTTCCGCCAGCGGATGCGCGGCGGCGGCCGCGCCCTTGCCGACGCTGAGGCCGTAGGAAAAATTGCGCGACTGCGGGCCCGAGCAGGTGAGGACCAGGTCGCCGAGGCCGGAGAGACCCATCAACGTATCGGGGCGCGCGCCGAGCA
>CAYOUO010000098.1:0-8405 GCA_964407155.1 uncultured Hyphomicrobiales bacterium
ATCGATAGCAGGCCGCCCAGCGACACCAGCGCTGGGCCCGGGCAGAACCCGCTCATGCCCCAGCCGGCGCCGAACAGGGCCGCGCCGCCGAGCAACCGGCGATCCACGGCCGTCCGCGAGACGTCCGGGAAGCCCCCACCGAACAGGGCGCGCCGCATCCGCAATCGCACCTGCCAGGCCAGCGCATACACGGCGACCGCGCCGGCCATCACGAAGGCGAGGCTCGGATCCCAGCCTCCCGACGGGATCGCGGCAACGTCCAGGAAGTTCCAGATCTTCTGCGGGTCGGTCATGCGCGCGATGGAAAGCCCTGCGCCGAAAAGGATGCCGCTCGCTGCGGCCGAGATGAAAGAGAGTGCGGTGCGGTTCATCAGATGACGTGCCTCACGACGAAGACGGTCGCTGCGGCGACCGCCATAAACGTGCCAACGGCGACAACGGAGCGGACCGACAGCCGCGAGAGTCCGCAGATGCCGTGACCGGACGTACAGCCGCGACCCACGCGTGTTCCGACGCCGACGAGGAGCCCGCTGCCGATCAGCCACAGCGGACTAAGCGATATGGCGGGCAGCGTTTTCGGCACTTCGGGGAAAAGTGCCGGTGCTGCGAGGAAGCCGAGGAAAGCCCCGATCGGAAGCCCGACCAGAAAGACGAGACGCCACAGGTTGTCGCCAGAGCGAGTCGGGAAGAAGCCACCCGCGATGTTCGAAATGCCGGCGGTGCGGCCGTTCACTACCCACAGGATGGTGGTGGCAAGCCCGATGAGAAGGCCGCCAATAGTCGCGGAAAGAGGAGCAAAATTTTGCATGACGCCGAGTTCCAGTAGGATTTTCGGAACGATAAGTCCGCGCAAAGAGGCGGACAAGCAAAGGAAATCCTCCTTAGCGGCCTAACCGTCAATGCCTTGCCAGCCGGTCGCGGATGGGCGAAATGTGCCCTTTCCGGCAGGAATGCCGGAGACGGGTGCGGCGGCGGGGGAAGCGGTGAAGAACTTCAACGTCTGGGCAGTGCATCTGCTCACCTCGAGCGGTGCGGCCCTGTCTTTTGCTGCGGCAATAGCCGCGGCTCACAAGCAATGGCAGCTCGTATTCCTTTTCCTGGGCATCGCCATGATCGTCGACGGTATCGACGGGCCCATCGCGCGGTGGCTTGACGTTACCAAGCGGCTACCATGGTTCGATGGTGCAATCCTCGATCTCGTAGTCGACTACACGACCTACGTGCTCATCCCTGCGCTTGTTCTGGCGGAAAGTGGCTTGCTCACGGAGCCATTTATCGCAACGGCCGCAGGTATCGTGGTCGTCGTGGTCGGGGCACTCTATTTCGCCGACACCCGCATGAAGACCGAGGACCAGGCGTTCCGCGGCTTTCCAGCAGTCTGGAACGCCGTCGTATTTCAACTGATGGTCTACAAATTCCCGGAAGCGATTACGCTTCTCGTTGTCGGTGTTCTGGCGGTTCTCACCTTCTTGCCCGTCGAGTTTGTGCACCCGGTTCGTGTCGAACGGATGCGTGGTCTTACGCTCGTCATGGCGCTGGTTTGGGGTGTGCTTGCGCTGATATCCCTCATCGACAATCTCGACCCGGGCCCGGTGATCGTCACGCTATTTGCGCTGGCCAGTCTTTATTTCGCGCTGATCGGTATCTATCTGCAGGTCACCAGACCCGTCGCCCCTCGCTGATCAACCAGGATCCCAAGACAGGTGTCGCTCATCGAGTGGGTGTCTTCACCTGATGTCATCGCGTCGTTTGTGACGCTGACGGTCCTTGAGATCGTTCTGGGTGTCGACAACATCGTCTTCATTTCAGTCGTTGTCGGCAGGCTGCCCGCAGAGCGGGCTCGCCATGCGCGGCAGATCGGACTTGCCCTGGCGCTGGTCATGCGCATCGCATTGCTGTCGGTTCTTTTCGCGCTCATCAAGCTGACCCAGCCTGTTCTGACGCTGTTTGGCCATGGGTTCTCATGGCGCGACCTCATCCTTCTGGCTGGAGGTCTCTTCCTGCTCGTCAAGGCAACGCAGGAGATTCACAAGGACGTCGAGGCGGCCGGCGAAGAGGAGACGGCGCTTGCGAATGCAGCGGGAACTGCCTTCGGTGCGATCGTCGCCCAGATCGTGGTGATCGATGTCGTCTTTTCGATCGACTCGATCGTCACCGCCGTAGGAATCGCGGAAGAGGTCGGCGTGATGATCGCGGCCGTCATCGCCGCGGTGGCGGTCATGTATGTTGCGGCGGGCGCAATCTCGACCTTCATCCATCGCCATCCGACCACTCGCATGCTGGCGCTGGCATTCCTGCTGATGATCGGTTTTGCGCTGGTCGCCGACGGCGCGGGGTTCCATATTCCTCGCGGCTATCTCTATGTCGCCATGGCGTTTTCGACAGGCGTCGAACTGCTCAACTCCCTGGCCCGGCGCAACCGCCGCGGCGGCCGCCCCGATTAGTCGGCTGCCGCGATCTCTCGCAAAAAAGGATTGAAATGCCGCACGTTGTCCGGATTGAGCGTCACGGCGGGCCGGAAGTCCTGGAGTGGGCGGAGGTGCCGGTGCCAGTTCCGGCTGCTGGTGAGGTGCTCCTGCGGCAGACTGCCGTCGGTCTCAACTTCGTCGACATCTACCTCCGCACGGGTTTGTATCCCGTGAAGCTTCCGATGGTGCTCGGCGGCGAGGCCGTTGGTGTCGTGGAGGGCGTCGGGCCAGATGTCCCCGACTTCAGGATAGGCGATCGCGTCGTCTACACCGGGGCGAACGGGGCCTATGCCGAAATCAGGACGGTTCCGGCGGGACGGCTGATTCACCTGCCATCCGGCGTCGATGATCGCATCGCGGCCGCGTCGTTTTTGAAGGGAACGACGGCGCAGTTTCTGTTGAGCCGCACATTCGAAATTCGCCGGGGCCATGTCATTCTGCTCCACGCCGCGGCGGGCGGGGTGGGTGTCATCGCCAGCCAATGGGCCAAAGCTCTGGGCGCGATTGTTATCGCCACCGTTGGCAGCGACGAGAAGAAGGAGGTGGCGCTGGCAAACGGCTGCGATCACGTCATCAACTACCGCAGCGAGGACTGGGTCGCGCGCGTTCGGGATCTGACAGCGGGCGAAGGCGTTGACGTTGTGTACGATTCGGTTGGCAAGGACACTTTTCCCGGATCGCTCGATTGCCTCAAACCGCTCGGCACGTTCGTGTCTTTCGGCAATTCGTCGGGTCCCGTGCCTCCGTTCCCAGTCAGTCTGCTGCAGCAGAAGGGATCTTTATTCGCAACGCGTCCGACCGCCGCGCACTATCTGGCAAAGCGTGCCGATCTCGAAGCGGCGGCTGCAGCCCTGTTTCAGATGCTTGCCGAGGGCCGCATCAAGATTGAGGTGGGACGCACCTTTCCTTTGCGGGACGCTGCCGAGGCGCATCGCGCCCTGGAAAGCCGCGAGACCACCGGCTCGACGGTTCTTCTTCCCTAACGCGATGGGCTAAAAGGGGATTTTCCCCGGCTTTTGGTCAATTCCGCATGCAGCCTGCTAAAAAATAGCGTTTGATCAACGTTGGGGCATAATCCATTCTGCGAGTTGAAATAACGCCATTGGCGACGCCCTTGCGGTTGCGATCGATGGATCTTGCTGGGGTATCGCCGGACACTGCGCATGAAGACGAACAACACATGGGACGACTGACCACGCACGTCCTCGATACCGCGACGGGAAAGCCCGCAGCCGGTCTGGCGATCGAACTCTACCGTATCGACAAGCAGGAAGAGCGGGTGACTGCAGCGAGGACCAACGCGGACGGTCGCATTGATGGCCCGCTGGTTGAGGGTGCCGCTTTCGTCCCTGGGGTCTACGAGCTGCGGTTCCACGCTGGCGATTATCTTCGTGCGGCGGGCGCGCGGCTACCCGATCCGGCGTTTCTGGACGTCGTCCCCATCCGCTTCGGCGTCGCAGATACGGCGGCTCACTATCACGTGCCGTTGCTTCTGTCCCCCTATGGGTACGCCACCTACCGGGGAAGCTGATGCGTCCGACAATTCGTTTCATTCGCCGTGGCAGGCTGGTCGAACTGGTGGACGTTCCACCCACCATGCTGCTGCTCGACTATTTGCGCGAAAACGAGGGTTCGACCGGCACCAAGGAAGGATGCGGCGAAGGCGATTGCGGCGCCTGTACCGTTGCTCTCGGGCGGCTGCGCGATGGCCGGCTGGTCTACGAGTCGGTCAACGCCTGCATCCAGCTTCTCGGGCAGGTCGATGGCGCCGAGGTCGTGACCGTGGAAGATCTGGTCCAGACCGGCGGCACGCTCCATCCCGTGCAGCTCGCGATGGTCGAAAATCACGCTTCGCAATGCGGCTTTTGCACGCCGGGCTTCGTCATGTCGCTGTTCTCGCTCTACCAGTCCACGAGCGGTCCGGTGACGCGTCAGGAGGTCGTCGACCAGATCGCCGGCAATCTCTGCCGCTGCACCGGGTATCGGCCGATTGTGGACGCCGCGGTGGCGGCCTGCGCCGAGCCGCGCCGGGACCGTTTCGTGACCGGCGCCCACGACATGGCGGGAGTGCTTTCG
This sequence comes from uncultured Hyphomicrobiales bacterium, assembly GCA_964407155.1. GTDB lineage: Bacteria > Pseudomonadota > Alphaproteobacteria > Rhizobiales > Kaistiaceae > DASZQY01. The sequence goes on from CAYOUO010000098.1 coordinate 4,545, forward strand.
TTCCTTTCAGACGGCGAGGATGTCTTCGTCGGCAACGACGAGCGGTTCTTCGCGGCGCCAGGCTCGCTCGATGGACTTGCTGCACTTTACGAAAAGCATCCGGATGCGACCATCGTTGCGGGCGCCACCGACGTGGGATTGTGGATCACCAAGCAGCTTCGCGACCTGCCGAAGATCATCTACATCGGAAAGGTCGCCGGTTTCGACAAGGTCGAAGACACGGGCCACGAGCTGATCATCGGCGCGGGGGCGACCTATGCGCAGGCGGAGCCGTTTCTCCGACGCATTGATCCGGATATCGGCGAACTCCTGCGCCGGCTCGGCTCGAAACAGGTCCGCGCTTCCGGAACGGTCGGTGGTAATGTTGCCAACGGATCGCCGATCGGCGACACGCCACCGGTCCTCGTCGCGCTCGATGCGCAGATGGAGTTGCGCAAGGGGCGGCAGGTTCGGTCCATGCCCGTGCAGGATTTCTACATCGAATACGGCAAGCAAAGGCGTGACCGTGGTGAATTCGTCACTCGTATCCTCGTCCCGCACCTGCGCTCCGAGCACGTGTTCCGCTGCTACAAGGTGAGCAAGCGCTTCGATCAGGATATCTCGTCGGTGATGGGCGCGTTTCGTTTCAGCGTAAATGCGGACGGACTCATCACCGAGGCGCGGCTTGTTTACGGTGGCATGGCGGGCGTGCCGAAACGCGCCACGCGGGCGGAGGAGGCCCTGACCGCGCAGCAGCTTCGCGACTCCAAGGCTTGGGCGCGTGCCTTTGCGGCGCTTCGCGAAGACTTTATGCCCCTTGACGATCATCGCGCCAGCGCCCGCTACCGCATGGAGACAGCGCATTCGCTCCTGGGCAAGGCGCTGATCGAGGCAGCCGGAACGGCGAGCACGCGCACCCGCGTCGTTGGGTATCGGGAGAAAGCGGAAGCAAATGCCGCCCGGTGATCTCCAGTTGCCGGCAATGGCGCAGCCAGCGCGACTGGGCAGCGAGCGCTTTTCCGTTGTGCGGCAGCCTTATGCTCACGACAGCGCCGTGAAGCACGTGACCGGGACCGCCCAGTATATCGACGACATGCTCGAACCGATCGGGACGCTGCACGTCGCTGTTGGCTACGCGCCGATCGCGGCCGGCCGCGTCACGTCGGTCGATCTCGAAGCAGTCAAGTCGTCGCCTGGCGTCGTAACCGTTCTCACCGCTTCAGACGTCCCCGGAAAGAACGATATCAGCCCAAAGGAGATCGGTGACGATCCCGTCTTCGCTTCCGAAACGATCATGTTCTACGGTCAGGTGCTTTTCGCGGTGGTTGCCGATACCCGCGATCAAGCCCGGCGCGCGGCTCGCAAGGCGCGCGTCAGCACTGCGCCGGCAATGCCGGCGATCGACGTGGATGATGCCATCGTTGCCGAGACGAAGGTTCTGCCCGACTATCAGTTCATGCGCGGCGAGCCGGGAGAGGAACTGATCCGTGCGCCTCGCCAGGTCACCGGCGAGTTTCGCATCGGAGGCCAGGAACACTTCTACCTCGAGGGCCAGATCGCGCTCGCCATTCCCGGCGAGGACGGCGACATGCTGGTCCACTCCTCGACGCAGCATCCAACCGAAGTACAGCACACCATCGCGCATGTGCTCGGCATCGACGACAATGCCGTGACTTGCGAAATCCGTCGCATGGGCGGCGGCTTTGGCGGCAAGGAGAGCCAGGCCACGCAGTGGGCCGCCATCGCGGCGGTTGCGGCGTGGAAGACCGGGCATCCCTGCAAGCTGCGTCTCGACCGCGACGACGACATGACGATGACCGGCAAGCGGCATGATTTCCGCTGCGATTATTCCGCGGGTTTCACGCGCGATGGAATCCTGCGGGCGGTGGACGTCAACCTTGCAGCACGCTGTGGCTATTCGGAAGATCTCTCGCTCGGCGTTGTCGACCGCGCGATGTTTCATGCCGACAACTCCTACTACTATCCATCGTGCAGGATTCTCGCGCGCCGCATGCGGACCAACACGGTCTCCAACACGGCGTTCCGCGGATTTGGCGGCCCGCAGGGCATGCTTTTCGCGGAACGGATGATGGACCATATCGCGTACGTCACCGGCCGCGATCCGCTCGACGTGCGCAAGGCGAATTTCTACGGCGATGCCGGCCGCGATCGTACGCCCTACGGCATGCGGGTCGAGGACAACATTCTGCATGAACTCGTTTCCGCGCTGGAGATGAGTTCGAACTACCGCGAACGGCGGCAGCAGATCGCGGACTTCAACGCAACGAGCCCGGTCCTCAAGCGCGGTATCGCGCTGACCCCGGTAAAATTCGGCATTTCCTTCACGCTCGTCCACCTCAATCAGGCAGGCGCGCTGGTTCACCTTTATCGTGATGGCTCCATCAGCCTCAATCACGGTGGCACCGAGATGGGGCAGGGGCTTTTCGTCAAGGTCGCTCAGGTCGTTGCCGAGGAATTTGGCGTGCCGCTCGACAAGGTGAAGATCACCGCGACCTCGACGGCAAAAGTGCCGAACACGGCGCCGACCGCGGCATCATCGGGCACGGATCTGAATGCGCAAGCTGCTCTCATCGCGTGCCGCACGATCAAGGACAGGCTTTTTGCCTTCATCGAGGAGCGGTGGAACATCACGCGGGATCGTGTCGAGTTCACCGACGGCCATGTACTGATCGGCAACACCTCGATGACGCTGGGCGAGTTGGCCAACATGGCCATCTCCAACCGCGTTCAGCTATCATCGACCGGCTACTACAAAACGCCCAAGGTTCAATGGGACCGCGAGAAGGCGACCGGCCGTCCGTTCTACTATTTCGCTTACGGAGCGTCCTGCTCGGAGGTTGTGATCGACACCATGACCGGCGAGATGAGGGTCGAACGGGTCGACATCCTCCACGACGTCGGCAAATCGCTCAACCCCGCGATCGATATTGGTCAGATCGAGGGCGGCTTCGTGCAGGGCATGGGCTGGCTGACCACCGAGGAACTGGTTTGGGACTCGGCTGGCCGGCTGCGCACGCATGCGCCGTCGACATACAAGATACCGACGGCATCCGACGTGCCGGCTGACTTCCGTGTTTCCCTGTTTGAATCGGGCGGCAACCGCGAAGACACGATTTATCGTTCGAAGGCGGTCGGTGAGCCGCCGCTGATGCTCGCGATCTCGGTATTCTCCGCAATCACCGATGCCATCGCCAGCCTGAAGCCGGCGGTGATGCCGCGACTGGACGCGCCGGCGACGCCGGAGGCGATCATGCGCGCGGTGCGCGCCGCAAACGGAGGCGATGCATAATGCGCGGCGCGCCCGGCGTCTGGGAACAGGTGCTTGCGGCGCTCGACCGTCATGGTCGTCTGGCGATGGTCACCCTCGCGGCCACGCGCGGCTCGGCACCGCGTGAAGCGGGTGCGCGCATGCTCGTCAATCCGGATGGCACATTTACGGGCACTATCGGCGGCGGCACGCTCGAGTGGAAGGCCATCGCCATGGCACAGGCCGCTTTGGCAAATCCTGCGTCACCCAAGGCCGAGGCCCGCGGCTTCGCGCTTGGCCCCGAACTCGGCCAGTGCTGCGGCGGCAACGTCGACGTGATCGTCGAGATCATCGAGAACGCGGGACGCGATGCTGTTGCCGAGTTTGCCCGGCGTGAGGCAGAAGGCGGACTGGTGACACGCGGCCGTTTGTCGTCTGGGCAGGGCGTCGTGCGCGAAATCACAGACACTGACATGGAGCCGGGTGCGGCATTATTCGTCGGCGGTGTGCTGACGGAAGGCTTCGGCGATGCGCGCCGCTCGGTTTACCTCTTCGGCGCCGGTCATGTCGGCCGCGCCCTCATTTTCGCGTTGGCACCATTACCCTTTTCCGTC